>JAQGNA010000303.1 GCA_028292075.1 Rhodoferax sp.
CCATGGGCTCGGGCTTGAAGGCCTGGCTTTGCAGTGTCGGGCGCAGTTCAATGCTGCCCGCATCGCCGATGCGCACCTTGGCGGCTGCCTTGCGAGCAGGTTGCCCGTGCAAAGTGACGGCGCCCGATTCAATAAGTTGCTGCAGGTAGCTTCGCGAGAACTCGGGCACGAGGTCGACCAAAGCCCGGTCGAGCCGCATGCCGTGCTGGGCTTCGCCAATGCGCAGGGCCCGGGTTTCGGAGGCGAGCCCCGCCTCCGCGCCCTCCTCCCCGGCGTCGGCGTCGGCCGGCTCATCGTCCACAGGGTCCGTCGATATAATCAATTTGCTAAGTTTCAAGAAAGATGCCAGTGATCGTGCGATCCAAATTATCGGTGCTCCCCAGCCTGTCCGCCCTGCTGTTGGCCGGTCTGACCCTCGCGCTTGCAGGCTGCTCCACCACGGAAGTCGACAAGACCGCCAACTGGAGCCCCAACAAGATCTACTCCGAGGCCAAGGACGAACTGAGCGGCGGCGCCTACGACAAGGCGATTCCGCTGTTCGAAAAGCTCGAAGGCCGCGCTGCCGGCACCCCGCTGGCCCAGCAGGCCCAGCTGGAAAAGGCCTATGCGTACCAGAAGTCTGGCGACCAGGCCCAGGCCATCGCCACGCTCGACCGCTTCATCAAGCTGCATCCGGCCAGCCCTGCGATCGATTACGCCCTGTACATGAAGGGCATCGTCAACTTCAACGACAACCTGGGGCTGTTTTCGTTCATCACCCGCCAGGATCTGTCGGAGCGCGACCAGAAGGCCGCCAAGGAATCGTTCGAGGCGTTCAAGGAACTGACCACCCGCTTCCCCGATTCGCGCTACACGCCCGACGCCCGCCAGCGGATGGTGTACATCGTGAATTCGCTGGCCCAGTATGAAGTGCATGTGGCGCGCTACTACTACAGCCGCGGCGCCTATGTGGCCGCCATCAACCGCGCGCAGTCGGCGCTGACCGAATACCGCGATGTGCCTTCGCTCGAAGAGGCGCTGTACATCGTGATGAAGTCGTACGAGGCGCTGGGCATGACCCAGCTGCGCGACGACACCCAACGCGTACTCGAGACCAATTACCCGAAGAGCGAATATGTGCGCAGCGGCTTCAAGGCCAAAGACTCGCCGTGGTGGAAGGTCTGGTAGGCAGCACCGGTTCAGCCGCCCCGCGGAGTTCGTCCAGCACGGCCTGAAACTCGTCCTGCGTCTTGAGCAGGCGCATCGGCGGTAGCGCCCCCCTCAGTCGCCGGCCATAGCCCATCTGCGTCAGCCGCGTGTCGCACACCACCAGCACACCGCGGTCCGACTCGCGCCGGATCAGCCGGCCTGCCCCCTGCTTCAGCGCCACCGCGGCTTCGGGCACGAAGTAGTCCATGAACGCCTTCTTGCCCTGGCTCTCGGCCCGCTGGGCCCGGGCCTCGACCAGAGGGTCGTTCGGTGGTGGAAACGGCAGCTTGTCGATGACGACCAGTTGCAGGGCGTCCCCTGGCACGTCCACCCCTTCCCAGAACGAAGCCGAAGCCACCAGCAGGCACCCCGGCTGGCCCTCTGCGCCGCCTTGCCGGAAGCGCTCGATCAGGCGGCGTTTGGGCCACTGGCCCTGCACCAAAACCTCGATTCCGCTACCGGGCGGGAATTCGGCCTTCAGCGCGTCGCCGATGGCCCGAAGTGCGCGCAGCGTCGTCGTCAGCACCATGGTGCGGCCGACCAGCCGCCGTGCCGCATCGGCCGCAAGTTCGGCCACCTGAAGGCTGTGGGCGGCGTCGGACGGTTTGGCGATGTGCGGCGGCACATAAAGGGCGGCCTGCGTCGCGTAGTCGAACGGACTTTGCACCTGCAGCGTGCGGGCGCCTTCGAGCCCGCAGCTTTCGGTGAACCAGCGCAGCGCGGGGTCATCGCCCAGGGTGGCCGAGGTGAACACCCACGACTTCGCCGAAGCCGGCTCACCGGTGCCGATCAGGCGCGTTCGGACCGCGTCCGCGATGTCGAGCGGCGACTCCATCAACCGGAGCTGCGTGCTGCCGGCGTCGAGCCAGCGCACCGCGCCCGCGTCCGAGGGCGCTGTGAAGTGCTCGCTGCGCGCTAGCCACACCTGCGCGCGCTCGTGCAGGCGCACGAAGTCGGGCGACAGTTCGCTCACCGTGTCCAGCGCCTCGGCAGACTGGCGCAAGGCCTTGCCCACGCCTTGCAACGCAGCATGCCATTCCGCTTCGGGCAGGCCGTCCGGTGCGGCGCCGGTCCAGTTGATGCGCGCGCTGGGGCCGCGCTGCCCTGCCACAAGACGCAGCTCGCGGGTCGCATGCTCGAGGCGCGCCACCACCGCCTGCCAGTCGACCAGGCCACGCGCCTGCTGCAGCCCCGCAGCCAGGGTGTCGCGGGCGAAGTCGAGCAACTGGCCAGAGCTGAGTTGAAGCCCCAGAAACTGCACCCCGGTCTCGTTCAGCTGATGCGCCTCGTCGAAGATCACGGTACGCACGGTGGGCAGCAGCTCGGCCACGCCCGACTCGCGCACGGCCAGGTCGGCAAAGACCAGGTGATGGTTGACCACCACCACGTCGGCCGCCAGGGCTTCGCGCCGGGCAAGGTTGACGTGGCAATTGCGGAACTGCGGGCATTGGGCGCCCAGGCAGTTGTCTCGGGTTGAGGTGACCAGCGGTATGAGCGGCGAGCGCTCGTCCAGGTCGGGCAACTCGGCCAGATCGCCGCTGTGCGTGGCTTGCGACCACTGCTCGATGCGGGCCAGCGCCTGCAGCGCGTCGCGGTCGGCCAGGTCGACATCCCAGCGCGCCCGCTCCATGCGGTGCAGGCAGAGGTAACTGGCCCGCCCCTTCAGCAGGGCCGTGCGCATCGGCAGGTTCAGCGCGGCCAGCAGGCCCGGCAGGTCGCGGCCGAACAGCTGGTCTTGGAGGGTCTTGGTGGCGGTGGACAGCAGCACGCGTGCGCCACTGAGCAGGGCGGGAACCAGGTAGGCGAAGGTCTTGCCGACGCCGGTGCCTGCCTCGACCACCAGCACGCCGCCGCTTTCGATCGTCTCGCCGATGGCGATGGCCATGTCGATCTGGCCTTGCCGTGGCGTGTACGGGGCAGCATGCGAGAGGACGCCGTCTTCGGCGAACACCGCCTCGATGCGCGAACGCAAAGACATCACGCCGGCTCTTTGGGATCGAGCGCCAGGGACAACCTTGAAATCTTGTCGCGAAGGGCGAGGCGCCGCTTCTTCAGCCGTCGCTCCATCAGCTGGTCGAGGGAAGGCTGGATCGCCAGGCGGTCGATCATGGCGTCGAGGTCGGCATGCTCCATGCGGAGCTCGATCAGTTGGCGGTCGGGGGAGTGAAGATTGGCGTCCAAGATATCGGCGGGAGGCGGGCAAGAGCCGCCTCGGGGTTGGCTGGATAATACGTCCTCGGCCGCTCTGCCGCGCAGGCGGTACGACACCCCGCCTGAGACACCGAAACGGTTCCGGGGCCTCTTACCATCGAGCGACGCATTTATGACCACCGGTTTCAGAATTACCGCCTCGACGGGCATTCACAAGGGTGACCGCGAGTATCAGCAGGATCAGGTGGTTCTGCTGAGCCATGCGCGGGTCACTGGCTGCGTGCTCGGCGTGGTGGCCGACGGCATGGGCGGACGCAGCGGCGGTCGCAAGGCTTCGGACCAGGTCATGATGACGGCGCGCCAGCTGTTCGAGCGCTACGACCCCCTCACCGACGATGCCGCCGCCATGCTGAAGCACATGGTCGAAGAGGCCCACCTGGTGATCAAGCTCACGGCCATCTCGGCGGAAGAGGAGCCGCACAGCACCATTGCCGCCTTCCTCATCGGACCCGCTGGCGACACCCACTGGGTGCATGCCGGCGACTCGCGCATCTACCATTTCCACAAGGACAAGCTGGTGCGGCGCACGCTCGACCACTCCTATGTGCAGAGCCTGGTGGACCGCGGCGAGATCACCGCCGAAGAAGCCAACAGCCACCCCGACTCCAACATCCTGCTGGGCTGCCTAGGCACCGAGGCCGACCCTGCCATCGACACCCACCGGGTGCCGCACCTGCAGGCCGGCGACAGCCTGATCGCCTGCAGCGATGGCGTCTGGCACTACTTCAGCGACCAGGAACTCGGCAGCATCCTCGAAGCCATGTCGCCGCGCGAGGCAACCGAATTCCTCATCGAAAAAGCGCGCCGGCGGGCGCATGGCGGCGGCGACAACCTGTCGCTGGTGATCGTCAAGATCGAATCCCTGTAGCACCGACGCTGCGGCGGATGCCGCTGCAGGAAGCGCTCAGGCCAGCCACTTCTGCATGAAGCGCGCATGGCCCATGGCAGGGTCGAGCTGGTAGTCGGCGAAACCCAGCCGCTCGTAAAGGCGACCCGCACCCTGGTTGCCTTGCAGCACTTCGAGCGTCAGCTTGCAGGCGCCGCGTTCCCGCGCGATCTGCTCCACCAGCCCGAGCATCTGCGCGCCCACGCCACGGCCCCGGTAAGCCGGCAGCACCGCCACGTCGTGCACGTTCACCAGTGGCCGGCAGGCAAACGTCGAAAAGCCCTCGAAGCAATTCACCAGCCCCACCGGCAGGCCGGCGTCATAGGCGAGCACGCTGTAGGCATCTGACCGCGCCGCCAGGGCCGCGGCAAGATGACCGCGGGTGTAGGCGCTCAGGGCATGCCCGCCGCCAGCGGGGTCGATCGCATAGGCGTCGAGCAGGTGGACCAGCGCC
>JAQGNA010000235.1 GCA_028292075.1 Rhodoferax sp.
CTTTTCGGCGGCGCTGGCAAATTCCATCTGGACCATCTTTGAGCCGAGGTTGCGGCGGATGACGGCCTTCTTGCCGGCCTTGAGCATGGGCTTGTGCACATAGAACTCGTCGGGGTTGACGGCGCCCTGCACCACGGTTTCACCCAGGCCGTAACTCGAGGTGATGAACACGACCTGGTCGAAACCCGATTCGGTGTCCATGGTGAACATGACGCCGGCGGCGCCGAGATCGGAGCGCACCATGCGCTGTACGCCGGCCGACAAAGCGACCACGTCGTGCGCAAAACCCTTGTGCACGCGGTAGCTGATGGCGCGGTCGTTGTAGAGCGAGGCGAACACCTCTTTCATCTTGTGCAGCACATCCTGGATGCCCACCACGTTCAGGAAAGTTTCCTGCTGGCCGGCGAACGAGGCATCGGGCAAGTCTTCGGCGGTGGCCGAGGAACGCACGGCGAACGAGGCTTCGGGGTTGCCCGCACTGAGTTCGGCAAAAGCCTTGGTGATGGCGGCTTCGAGGTCGGCCGGGAAAGGCTGGGCCTCCACCATGCCGCGGATCTCGGTGCCAGCAACGGCCAGGGCGCGGACGTCCTCGATGTCGAGCTTGGCAAGCCGCTGGCTGATCTTGTCGGCCAGGCCGTCATGGGCCAGGAAGGCACGGAACGCATGGGCCGTGGTGGCGAAGCCCGTGGGCACGCGTACGCCGGTGGGCAGCTGGGAGATCATCTCGCCGAGACTGGCGTTCTTGCCGCCAACCGACTCGACGTCGGTCATTCTCAGGTTTTCAAACGGTACGACCAGGGCGGTCGCGCTGAAGAGTGCAGACATGGGAAAGCTCCAAAAGTAAAAACCGGGTCTGCGCGCCGCGCGAAAGGGGCTGTGCCCAGGGCGACGCTGATGCCTGCCGCGCATCTTTGGTGTTGTTGGTGTGGGTGGGGGCAGGACATTGAAATGGGGGGCGTGAACGCTCGTTCCGGACATTGTAGGGGCCGGGCGAGCTCGGCGGGAAATCTGCTCTGTCGGCCGACGTTCCTGCCAGATGTGCGCCGATTCCTGCAGAATGCTGTTTCACCATGTCTGAATCGACCCCCCCCTCCCGCACCGTCTTCTTCATTTCCGATGGCACCGGCATCACCGCCGAAACCTTCGGCAACGCGATCCTGGCCCAGTTCGAGATGAAGTCGCGCCATGTGCGGCTGCCATTCATCGACACCGCCGACAAGGCCCACCAGGCCGTCCGCCAGATCAACCACACGGCCGAACGCGAGGGCCAGAAGCCCATCGTGTTCACCACGCTGGTCGACATGGAGATCCTGAAAGTGATCACCGAAGGCTGCAAGGGCATGCTGCTCGACATGTTTGGCACCTTCGTGCATCCGCTCGAGAAGGAACTGCGCATCAAGTCGAACCACCGCGTTGGCCGGTTCAGCGACGTGAGCAAGAGCAAGGCGTACAACGACCGCATCGAGGCGATCAACTTCTCGCTGGAGCACGACGACGGCCAGTCGCACCGTGACCTGGAGCAGTCGGACGTGATCCTGGTCGGCGTGAGCCGTAGCGGCAAGACGCCTACATCGCTCTACCTGGCGATGCAGTACGGCCTGAAGGCCTCGAACTACCCGCTCATTCCCGAAGACTTCGAACGCCGCCAGTTGCCCCCGGCGCTGGTGCCGCACCAGAAAAAGATTTTCGGCCTGAGCATTCACCCCGACCGGTTGAGCGAGATCCGCAACGAGCGGAGGCCAAATTCGAAGTACGCGTCCATCGAGAACTGCCGCCACGAAGTCAGCGAAGCCGAAGCCATGATGCGCCGTGGCGGCATCCGCTGGCTCAGCACCACGACGAAGTCGATCGAAGAGATTGCCACCACCATCCTGCAGGAAATCAAGCCCGAACGGCTGATGTACTGAGCCGGCTCAGCGCCGCAGCCGCAGCAGGCTTGGCGGCAAGCCATTCAGCAGGGCCACCAGCCAGCGCATCTGCCACGGGAACACGCAGCGGGCGCGGCGCTCGGCGATGGCGCGGGTGATGTGCTCCACCGCTTCAGCCTCGGACACGAGGAACGGCTTGTGGCCCGCGTCGCCACCGTTCAACGCCCTCAGCTTGGCCGTGTCCACATAACCCGGCACGATGGCCGTCACCGCGATGCCGAAGGGCGCCAGCGCCGTGCGGTAGCTGTCGCACAGGCTGAGCACGCTGCGTTTGGTGGCGGCGTAGAGCGAGGCGCCGGGATGCTCCTTCAGCCAACCGGCCACCGACGAGATCGCCACCAGCTGGCCCGCCCCGCGCTGCACCATGTCGGCGGCGGCCAGCTCGAACACCTGCGCCAGCCCGCCCACATTGGTCTGCAGCATGCGCAGCGTGGTGGCCTGGTCGAGCGGATGGCGGCGGTGGTTGAAGTAGAAACCCGCGGCCACGATCAGCAGGTCGATCCCGACCGC
Source organism: Rhodoferax sp. (assembly GCA_028292075.1). Next base: position 2,439 of record JAQGNA010000235.1, read on the forward strand.
GTTGAAACGGGCCATCGCCTCGGCCACGGCGGCGCGGTCGGTCACGTCCAGTGCGACCGCGTCCACGCCGGCATCGGCCGGCAGCCGCGCCAGGTCACGGCCGCAGACCGTGACCGCATGCCCGGCGCCGCGGTAATGCCGCGCCAGCGCCAGGCCGATGCCGCTGGTGCCGCCGATGATCACGACGCGCATGGCCGGGCCCGGTTGAAGAGGTTCACGTTGCGCATCGTCGCCTTCGCTCCCGCCGCGGCAGCGCGCAGCGCCTCGGCGGCGCGGGCGTAGCCGTACTGCCACTGGTCTTCGATGTGGCGCGCATAGGTGGCATGGTCCGCGGGCACATGCAGGCCGATGCGGTTGCGGCGCCAGTCGATGGTCCGATGGACCTGCTGGCGCGCCAACACGCTGCGCACGTCGGAGCTGTCGATCCAGGCGTCGGCATGCTCGGCGTGCACGTGACGCAGGCGCTGGTTGCCGTCCAGCCCGAGCACGGCGCGCCAGGCCGGGATGGAGAGGGCCTGATCGAACGGTTGCTTGAATTCCATCAGCACCTCGCCTGCCAGGCGGCGCGCCACCTCGATGGGAAACAGGTCGACCACACCGCCGATGTAGTGCTGCCCCGCGTGGGCCACGCAGCGAAAGTAGAAGAAGTCGGCGATCGACAGCCGGCAGGCCGTGCCCAGCGGCATGGCCACGTCGGCCGCCACGCCGCTGGCAATCGCATGCTCGCCCCAGCAGCTGGCGGCGAACGGCGAGGCCATGCCCTGCAGCAGCGCCGCGGTGCGGGCGTCGCCGAACACCGTCTCTTCGACCAGCTTGCGGCCGGCGCGCGGCCGGCCCACGTCGCCCTGGCCGAACAGCAGGCGCCCGCCGATCACGGCCACGGCCACGGCCAGGGTGGGTCCGGCGCTCGCCGCCCCCGAAGGCAGGGGCAGGTGCATCGGCGCTTCGAACAGGTAGTCGCCGAACAGGTCGGGCACCAGGGGTGCGGCACGCCCATCGAGCCGGCGCCGTGCCGCGCGTGCCAGCAGCCTCGCGATGCCGGCCTGCGGGCCGGGCTGCAGGTCGCGCCAGAACGCGTGCATCGCGGGCGAGGCCAGCCAGGCCTTGCGCTGCCTGTCGTCGGGCAGGCCCTGCACGATGGCCGCGGCCAGGGCGCCACCGCAACTGGCGAGCAAAACGTCTGGGGCGCGCCCCGCATCGCAGGCGGCCGCGTGCATGCCGAGGTAGATGCCGAAACGCATGCCGCCGCCGGCAAACACCATGCAGCGCCGGTACTTTGGGGGCTGGTTCATGGGGCTTAAGATAACCGAGGCCCGACATCAACCCGGAAAGAACAGGCACCCATGGCGCAATCACGCGCGGCGACCGGCACCCGCGTGGCGCTCGCGGCGGTCAACGCTTCGGTCTTCGGCCTGTGTTACCTGCTGGCCAACTACCACGCCGGGCAGCGCGGCATCCTGCGCAACGTCGCCCTGCCGTTCGAGGCGGACATGCCCTTCGTTCCATGGCTGATCGTGCCCTACATGAGCAGCGGGCCCCTGTTCCTGGCGGCATTTTTCCTGGTGCGCAGCGGCGACGACCTGCGGGTGCTGAGCCAGCGGCTGCTGCTGGCCACGGTGACCGCCGCCATGGTCTTCGTCTGGTGGCCGCTGCGCTACGGCATGCCCCGGCCGCCTGTGGCCGCGAACGCACTGGCGCCGCTGTTCGACCTGCTGGCGGCCCTGGACGCGCCCTACAACCAGCTGCCTTCGCTGCACGTGGCGTATGGCCTGATCCTGTGGCTGGCCCTGCGCCGTGTGCCGCGGGCGACGTGGGCGCGCGCGGCACTCGCGACCTGGCTGGCGCTGACCAGTGCATCCACCCTCCTGGTGCACCAGCACCGCCTGCTCGACGTGCTGGCCGGCCTGGGGCTCGGCCTGCTGTGCCGCGCCGTCGTGCGGGCAGACCGCGACGAGCCTCACGTGGCGCTGTACTACGCCATGGCCGGCGGCATGGCCGCGGTGGTCGGCACAGTCGCCTGGCCCCTGGCGCTCACGGTGTATGTCAGCGCCAGCCTGTGGCTGGTGGCCCTGGCCTACGGCCGCCTCGACCGCCGCTTCCTGCGCAAGCGGGCGGGCCGCCACCCGTGGTGGATCTGGAGCCTGTACGCCCCCTACCTCCTCGGGTACCGGCTCACCTGGCTGGCCGTCATATGGCGCGGGCGACGGCACCCCGCCCTGCTGCAGTGCGGCCCGCAACTTTGGATCGGCCGCCGCCTGCGTGCCGCCGAAGCCGCCGCGCTGCCCACGGCCTGCACCGTGATCGACCTCGCGGCCGAACTGCCCGAGACCGCGGCGCTGCACGCCCACCGCTACCTTCATTTCCCCCTGCTCGACATCGTGACGCCGCCGGCGGAGGCGGTGCGCGAGATCGTGGACACCGTCCGCCAGGAGATCGATGCCGGCCGCAACGTCTACCTGCATTGCGCCATGGGCCTGCGCCGCTGCGTGGTCATCGGCCAGGCGGCCCTGGCAAGATCGGCGCCATGAGCTTTTCCATCTACCAACTCAAGCCGCGGTTCCAGCTGTTGCTGCGTCCTGCCCTTGCCGCCCTGGCCCGGGCCGGCGTGAGCCCGAACCAGGTGACGGTGGCTGCGATGGTGCTGAGCGTGGCCTACGGCGCGGCGCTGGCGCTGCACCCCGACGACGCGCGGCTCTGGGCCGGCCTTGCGCCGTTCCTGCTGGTGCGCATGGCACTGAACGCGATCGACGGCATGCTGGCCAGCCACACCGGCCAAAAGAGCCGGCTCGGCGCCCTGCTCAACGAAATGGGCGATCAGGTGTCCGACGTGGCGCTCGCCCTGCCCTTTGCGCTGGCCGCCGGCATCGTCGCACCGCTCGTCGTGGTGCTGGTGGTGGCCGGCCTGCTGGTGGAGTTCGCCGGCGTGCTGGCCTTGCAGGTGGGCGCCGCACGCCGCTTCGATGGCCCGCTGGGCAAGAGCGACCGCGCCTTCGGCTTCGGTCTGCTCGGGCTGCTCGTCGCCGCGGGCGTGGCGCCGGCCTGGCTCAACGGCCTGTTGTGGCTGATGCTGGGACTGGCGGGCTGGACGCTGCTGAACCGCCTGCGGGCGGCGCTGCGTCATGGCGCGCCACCGACACCGTGAAGATGCCGGCGATGCCCACCGCGCTGGCGATCTTGCGCAGCCCGACGCTGGCCACCAGCGCGTCCATCTCGGCCTGGGGCCGGGGCCGCATGCGCCACGGCTCGCCCAGGTGATTGGTCAGGGTCTTGGCGATCAGCAGCAGTTGGGGATGCCAGGGCTGGCCGGTATAGACCAGGTGGCCGCCGGGCCGCAACTGCCCGGCGATGCCGCGCAATGAGGCGAGCACACGCGCGTTGTCGCCGAACAGCTCGTACAGCCCGGAGACGACCACGATGTCATAGGCCGCGGCGCCTTCCGGGTAGCTGGCCGGGTCGAACGCATCGCGCCGCTCGCAGACGATGTGGTTGCGCAGCGCCAATGCGTCCGCCAGCTGGCGGGCCTGCGCCAGGTTCGCCTCGTCCACGTCGCGCAGCGTGACCTCGATGTCCTGCGCCTGGAACCGCTTCAGCGTCTCCAGCACATACCGCCCGCCGCCGGCCGCCACGTCGAGGATGCGCAGCGGCCGGCCCGGTGGATGGCCGGCGATCAGTTCGCCCAGCAGTTGCTGCAGCTGCGCCTTGCGCTGGCGGATGCCGCGCCAGCCGATGGCGTCGAGGTAGCCGCGGTCGATGCCCTTGCCGATGCCCATGCGGCCGCCGGCCCGGTTGCGGTAGACGTAATCGAGCGAGGCGCCCGAGTCGAAGCCCTGCGCCATGCCGATGCGCATGCCGTCGCTCAGGTGGCCCAGCCGGCCCAGCATGGTCTTCTGCAGGCCATAGAAAGCGTTCTCCAGCGCGCCACCGGCCCGGCCCTGCTGCATCGCAGCCAGGGTGCGGGCGCTGGCGCTGCTGCTGTCGGCGCTTTCATAGGTCGACAGCGGCGGCAGGGCCTGCGCGAAACATTCGGCGATGAAGGCCTGGGTGGCCTGCAGCGCGGCCTGCCGCTGAGCGGTGTCCTCGTAGAAGATCGCGTGGTGGCAGTTCGGGATCACCAGGTAGCGCTTCAGCGGCGAGGCCAGCCGGTCGAAGAACAGCCGCTGCGGCGCCTGCTTCACCACGTAGTCCTTGTCGGCCACCAGCATCAGCACCGGCGTGTCGATGGCTTGCGCGTCGGCCACCACCCGTGCCGCGGTGTCCGCCAGGTCGAGCAGCACGCGCGCGGAGATGTTGCGCGTGATCAGCGGGTCGGCGTCATAAGCCGCGGCCTCCGCGCGCGAATGCGTGAGCATGCCCGAGCGGATGTAGCTGGTGATGTTGAGCCCGGCGTTCAGCCGCAGGCCGAGCCGCAGCGCCGGCTTGGCCAGCGGCACGTACAGGTTGATGTCGAACGCCGCCGCGGCCATGACCACGCCGCGCACGCGGGGCGCATAGTCGTGCAGCCAGGTGGCCGCGATCACCGCGCCAACGCTGTTGGCCACGATCAGCATGTCCTCGACGGCAATGCCGTACGCGGCCTGCAGGTGGCGCACGAAGACTTCGAAGTCCTGCACCACGGCCTGGAAGCTCGGCGCATCGCCACGGGCACCCGGCGAATGCCCGTGGCCTCGCGCGTCCCAGGCAAAGGCCCAATGCCCGGTGAAGCCGAGTTGCTCGACCAACGGCGCGATGCGGCCCGAATGCTCATGGCCCCGGTGCAGGAAGACCAGTGCCCGGCGCGCCCCGGCGGCCGGCTCCAAGGGCTCCCAGGCGCGGTAGAACAGGCGGGTCTGGTCGAAGCTGTCGAAGCCCGATTCAGTGGATTGCCAGGCGGCGGTGGGCAAAGGCGTCATACAGCGGTTTTTCTCACAGGGTGAAGGTGGACACGGCCAGCGCAAGATACAGCATGGGCGCCGTGAGCACGAGGCTGTCGACCCTGTCCAGAATGCCGCCGTGGCCGGGAATGAGGTTCGAGAAGTCCTTGATGCCGAGCCGGCGCTTGGCCGCCGAGAACGTGAGGTCGCCCGCGAAGCCCGCCACCGACAGCAGCAGCCCCAGCACGACGAGCAGCGCCGCGCCCGCCAGCTGCAGGTACAGCCCCAGCGACAGCGACACCACCACGCTGACCACCATGCCGCCGGCCAGCCCCTGCCACGTCTTTTGCGGGCTGATCCGCGCGGCGATGCGGTGCCGGCCGAAGCGCTTGCCGGAGATGAACTGGCCGATGTCGTTGAGCGCCGTCACCACCATGAGGTAGAAATACCAGCGCGGGTCCACCGCGCCACTCTCGGACGTTTGCGGCCACATCAGCAGCAGTGGCACGAAGCTCAACCCCAGCCCGAGCAGTGCAAAGAGCAACGGCCCCATGCGCTCGCTCGCGGGCCGCGCGCGGAGCCGGACCGCCATCACGAACATCACGGCCAGCACAGCCAGCAGCATTGCCATCATGGCGGTGGCCCAGGCCGGTGCCCGCCATGTCAACCAGGCTTGGAGCGCTGTGACGACCACGCATCCCAAACTGAAGCGCCGCCGGTCCTCAGCCGTGCACAGATTCACCAGCTCGCGCCAGGCCAGCCAGGCAATGAGCAACAGCAACAGCAGCGGACCATGGGGCACCATCACCAGGCTGAGGCTGACCAGCGGGAAGATCAGCCACCAGGCGTTGATCTGCGCCCGCAGCGGGCTGCCGGTGGCGGTGGCCAGCGCGCTGCCCAGGCTGGCCAGCGCCAGCAAGCCGTACAGCCATGCCATGGCGAACAGCATGCGGGGCAGCGGCAGGCCCAGGGCCATGGACACGTCGCGCATCAGGGCGACACGGGAAGGGGGACGGCATCTTGCATGGCGGACGATTCTAGAGACGTGCCGCCGCCGTCCGCGCCAAATGCTGCATTGGCGATGGTTTTAGCGGCACGGGCCGCCGGGGAAGCCGCAGCGCCCGCTACAGGCGCTGGAGCGTCGCCATGACGCCGTGCTGCCGCAAGCTGTCCCAATGCCGCGCCACGGCGGACACGAAAGGCCGCTGTGCCGCCAGGTCGCCGAACATCGGCAGCTGCCGCATGAAGGCCACCGTGCGTTCCGCCGGGTCATCGGTGGCTGACACACTTGCCAGCACCTCGGCCAGACGGGCGGCCATCGGGTCCTGAATGGCGTAGACGTTGCCGGCCTCGTCCACGCCGCGCAGGTCGTGCAGCCATGCGGCCACTGCCAGCGCAAGCAGGTCGACGGACTTGTGAGCGGCGAGGCGGTCGCGCACCGTGCCGAGCAGGCGCTGCGGCAGCTTCTGCGAGCCGTCCATTGCGATCTGCCTGGTCTGGTGCTTCAGCGCCGGGTTCGCAAAGCGGGCCAGCAGGCGTTCGCGGTAAGCGGCCAGGTCAAGGCCGGGCAAGGCGGGCAGCGTGGGCTCGATTTCCTCCTGCATCAACCGGCGCAGGTAGGCGTGCATGGCGGGCTGGGTCACCGCGCGGTCCACGGTGGCCCAGCCGGCCATGGCACCCAGGTAGGCCAGTGCCGAATGCGTGCCGTTCACCATGCGGAGCTTCAGCTTCTCGAAAGGCTCGGCACTGGCCACGAAGCGCGCACCACCAAGCGTCCAGTCAGGCCGCCCGGCGGCGAACGTATCTTCGACCGCCCAGTCGAGGAAGGGCTCGCCCAGCACCGGCCAGGCGTCCGCCATGCCCAGCCGCGCGCTGATGGCCGCACGGTCGGCATCGGTGGTGCGCGGCACGATGCGGTCGACCATCGAGTTGGGGAAGCTGCAGCCTTCGGCGATCCACGCCTGAAGAACGGCGTCGACCCGGCCGGCAAATTCGAGCACCAGGCCGCGCAGCGTGTGGCCGTTGGCTGGCAGGTTGTCGAGCGACATCAGCGTGATCGGCGGCAGGCCGCGCACCTGGCGCAACTGCAGGCCGCGTACCAGCATGCCGATGGCGCTGCGGGGCGCGTGGGCATGTAACGCGTCGTGCGCAATGTCGGCATCGTCCCAGCGCAGCGCCAGCGTGGCCGGGTCGTGGCAATAGCCTTTCTCGGTGACGGTGAGGCTGACGATGCGGCAGTCGGCATGGGCAATGCGGGCCAGCACGGCGGCCGGGTCTTCGGGTGCGACCAGCAACGCGAAGACATTGCCGATGACCTGCAGCGACTCGCGCGGCCGGCCCTGCGCGTCGGCATCGCGCGTGGCCACGGTGTACAGCCCGGCCTGCGGCCCCAGCGCGTCGCGCGTGTCGGCGCTGCGCAGTGAGACGCCGACAACGCCCCAACGCAGGTCGCCGGTGGCATGCAGCACGGCTTCGTTGACCACGGCCAGGTGCGCGCGCTGGAAAGCGCCCACGCCCAGGTGCACGATGCCGCCGCGCAGCGCCGCGCGGTTGTAGCGCGGCACGGCCACGTCGGCCGGCAGCGAGGCGATCGACTCCGGATGCAGCGCGTTCATCGCCATGGTCACAGGACGTTCCCGGTCTTCAGGTCGAACAGGTGGAACTGCGCAGGGTCGAGGGCGATGGGAATCCGCGTGCCGACCGCCGGACGCACATCGGGCGCGAGCCGGGCCTTGAGCTCATGCTCGCCGAGCTTCAGCGTCAGCAAATTCTCGGCACCCAGCAGCTCCACCAATTCCACCTCGGCCTCGATCACCGGCCAGTCGGCATGCTGGCGCGACAGGCTGAGGTTCTCCGGCCGGATGCCGAACTCCACGTCCTTGCCGACATGGGCCTGCCAGCGCTGCGCCAGCGCCGGCGGCAGCACCACCGCGGCGGCATTGCCGATCTGCAGCGTGACGTCGTCGCCCTGGCGCGCCAGCGTGGCCGGCAGAAAGTTCATCGGCGGCGAGCCGGTGAAGCCGGCCACGAAGCGGTGCTGCGGCCGGCCGTAGATCTCGTCGGGCGTGCCCACCTGCACGATGCGGCCGGCCTGCAGCACGACGATGCGGTCGGCCAGCGTCATGGCCTCGACCTGGTCGTGCGTCACGTAGATGACCGTCTCGCGCACGCGGCGGTGCAGCTTCTTGATCTCGGCGCGCACCTGCTTGCGCAGCAGCGCGTCGAGGTTGGACAAGGGCTCGTCGAACAGGAACACCTTGGGCTGGCGCACGATGGCCCGGCCCATGGCCACGCGCTGGCGCTGCCCGCCCGACAAGGCCTTGGGCAGGCGGTCGAGCAGGTGCGTGATCTGCAATGTCTCGGCGGCGCTGTCCACGCGGCTCTTGACCTCGGCGGCGGAGAACTTCCGCAGCTTCAGGCCGAAGCCCATGTTGTCGCGCACGGTCTTGTGCGGGTAGAGCGCGTAATCCTGGAACACCATGGCGATGTCGCGGTCGCGCGGCGGCAGGTCGTTGACGCGAGTTTCGCCGATGAACATGTCGCCATCGGAGATGTCCTCCAGCCCGGCCACCATGCGCAGCAGCGTGCTCTTGCCGCAGCCCGACGGGCCGACGAAGACGACGAATTCGCCGCTCTCGATGTGCAGATCGACGCCATGGATCACCTCCGCGCCTGCATAGTTCTTGCGCACCTGGCGCAGTGTGACGTCAGCCATCGTGGACTACCGTGCCACCGGGATGGCGACCCCGGGCTGCGCAATGCCGGCGAGCATGGCGGCCATCACGCGCATGGCTTCGACGCCGTCGGCAATGGTCGGCAGGTCGGTGGTCGCGCCGCCGAGTTGCGCGAAGAAGGCCTTGAACAGCGCGTTGTAGCCCTTGAAGTCCTCGTTCGCCGCGGCGGTGAAGTTAGGTTTCCAGGTGAGGTTGTCCACGCCATCGGCCAGCGTGGCGTCGAGGTCGTCGGCCTTGAACGGGGGGTTGCGGAAGTGCGTCACCTCGGTCACGCCGTTCACTTCCACCCGCTGGTGGTCGCCCATGATCTGCAGCCGTTCCATCGGCGTGCCGCGCGACTGGATGGTGCCCATCACCACGGTGCCGATGGCGCCGCCCTCGAAGCCGAAGTGCACGTGCAGCAGTTGTTTGCCCGGCGCCATCTCGTTGCGGAACACGGTGACGTGCTGCACCGGCGCCACGAAGTAGCGCACCAGGTCCATGTAGTGCACGCAGTGGTGCAGATAGAAGCCGGTGTAGTCGACGTTGCCGCTGAAGTAGGTGGGCGCCGTCATGTACTCGCCGAAGAAACCGGCCACGGGCCCGAACGTGCCGTTCTTCACCACGTTGTGCGCCATGCGGTTGGCGGTGGCAAAGCGCTTCATGAAGCCGATGCCCACGGTCTTGCCGGCCTTGGTCGCCGCGGCCTGAATGGCAAGCGCATCGGCCACGTTGGCGCCCGAGGGCTTTTCCATGAACACGTGGCAACCGCGTTCCAGCGCCGCGATCGACATGTCGCGGTGCTGCGTGGGGCCGACGGCCATGCCGACCACGTCGAGCCCGGGCACGTCGAGCAGCGCGCGGAAGTCGGTGCCCACGTGCTGCACGCCAAAGCGCTTGCCGATTTTTTGCGCGGTCTCGGCGTTGATGTCGCACACCGCCACCAGCTCCACGTCGTGCCGCGCCAGTTGCGGCAAGAGCATCTGCTCCGCATGCCGGCCGCAGCCGATCCAACCTACCTTGTAAGTCATTTCCGGCCTCCGTTCAGCGTGATCAGGTTCTTCAGGAAACCGCAGGCGGCGGTGAGTTCTTCCTGTTCATCTTTGGCCGGCGCCTTCCACTGCGCAAACGGAATGCCGATGCGTTCGTCGCGCCGCCGGAAGGGCTCGAGCGAGATGGTGCCGGTGTAGCCGATGTCGGCCAGCGTGCGCACTACAGGGTTCCAGTCGATGTGGCCGGTGCCGAGGTAGCCGCGGTGGTTCTCGTTGGCCTGGAAGTGAATCATGTGGGCCGCGCCCTCGCGCAGCGCGGTGCAGATGTCGTCGTCTTCCATGTTCATGTGGAAGGTGTCGAGCACCAGGCCGACGCTCGGGTGCTGCACCATCTCCATCAGGGCCACGCCCTGGCGCGTGGTGTTGAGCACGTCGGTCTCGAAGCGGTTCAGCGGCTCGACGCCGAACTTGATGCCGCACCTGGCGGCGGCCTCGGCGCCGCGCTGAAGGCCTTCGACGGCCCAGTCGACACGCGCCTGCCGCAGCGACTCCGGCACCACATGCGGCGCACGGCCGGCGAACACCAGCGGGTTGCCGTACAGCGGCCCGCCGACCACCGAGGCGCCCAGCGCCTGCGCCGTTTCGGCGCAGTAGCGCAGGTAGTCCTGACCCGCCTGGCGCTTGACGGGTTCGTCGCTGGTGAGGTTGCGGTCGAGGTTCACGCGGGCCGCCAGCACCACGCCCAGGCCGGCATCGGCCAGCGCCCGCCGTGTGACGGCCAGGTCGAGTTCGCCGGGCTCGGGCACGAGCAGCTCGGCAAAGTCATAGCCCGCTGACTTCCAGCGGTCGAACTGCGAGAAGTCGGCGGCCACGAACGGCCGGTTGTATTGCATCGAGATGATGCCGATGGGATTCATGGAATGGTTCTCCTGCAAAAGATAGTGGAATCAGCCCTTGACGGCGCCCTGCGTCATGCCGGCGACGAGGCGCTTCTGGATCAGCATGAACAGCAGCGTGACCGGCAACGCGCCCATCACGCCGCCGGACGTGAGCAGCCCCCAGGCGATCTCGTATTCACCCACCAGCGTCTGGATGGCGACGGTGAGCGTGCGCACTTTCTGCCCTGCCAGGATGGACGCGTACAGGTACTCGTTCCAGGAGGTGATGAAGATGTAGATGCCGGTGGCGATGATCCCGGGCACGGTGAGCGGCAGCACCACCCGCACCATGGCGCCGATGGGGGTGCAGCCGTCGACCATGGCGGCCTCGTCGAGGCTGCGCGGAATCGCATCGAAGTAGCTGATCATCATCCACGTGGCGAACGGGATCGAGAACGTCGAATGCGCCAGGATCAGGCCCAGGTGGGTGTCGAGCAGGCCCAGGCTCTTCATGATGATGAACAGCGGAATGATCAGCAGCACGATGGGGAACATGTTCACCAGCAGAAACTGCAGCATCAGCACGCGCCGCCCCGGGAACCGAAAGCGCGAGAACGCATAGGCCGCGGTGATGCTGACCGACAGGCCGAGCAGCATGGTGCCGATGGCCACGACCAGGCTGTGGCCGAGGTTGTTCAGGAACGTGGTCTTCTCGAAGAGGCGGATGTAGTTCTCGAGCGTGACGACCTGGGGCAGGATGGTGCGGTCGGGCGAGAACAACGTCGACTCGGGCTTGAGCGAGGTGATCAGCATCCACAGGTAGGGGCCGAGCGCGAACAGCACGATGAGGAGCATCGGCAAATGCAGCGTGAACAGCCGGCGGACCGGGCGATGGGCCTGGACGCTCATTCGATGCCCTTCCCTGCGCGCCGCAGGTACACGTAGATCAAGCCGAGCAGCAGCACCGAAAAGCTGACCGCCAGCGCCGAGCCATAGCCGAAGTCCATGCTGGCATAGGTGCGCTTCAGCGCGTACAGCGGCAGCGTGTGCGTGGCATAGCCCGGGCCGCCGCCGGTCATCACATAGATCACGTCGATGGAGTTGGCGACCCAGATGATGCGCAGCATCACCGCGGTGACCAGCACCGCCTTCAGCGCCGGCATGGTGATGTGCCAGAACTGTTGCCAGTCGCTGGCACCGTCGATGTCGGCCGCCTCGTACAGGCTGTGCGGAATCGTCTGCAGGCCGGCAAGGATCATGATGGCGAAGAACGGGAAGCCCTGCCACACCAGCGCGGCGATGATCGCGTAGAGGGAGGTGTCGGGGTTGGCGAGCCAGGGCACGGCCGTCTGCAGCAGTCCGAGACGCAGCATCAGGTCGTTCAGCAGCCCCACCTGCGGGTTGTAGATCCAGGACCACATCAGGCCGATCACCACGCTGGGCAACGCCCACGGAATGAGGATCAGGCTGCGGGCCAGGCTGCGCCAGCGGAAGGTCTGGTTCAGCAGCAGCGCCGTCACCAGGCCGAGCAACAGCTGCAGCGGTACGGTGAGGCCGATCCACACCGCGGTGCGGCCGAGCGAGGCCCAGAACACCGGGTCGTGCCAGATGGCGATGTAGTTGTCCAGCCCGATGAACATCACCCCGCGCGGCTTCCACAAGATGTTGTTGTACAGGCTGGTGATCACTGCCTGCACCATCGGATAGAACACCACGATCACCGTGGCCAGCACCGCCGGCGACAGCAGCACATAGGGCAGGATGCTGGTACGGGGTTTTGCCATCACCCGGTCACTTGCTGTTGAAGTGCTTGTCGATCTCGCCCATCATCTGCGCCGAGCTGATCTCGCCGTTCAGCGCGCGCTGCATGTTGGTGGGCCAGACGGTCGAGACGAAGTCGGCGGTCTGAGGCACCAGCGGCAGTGGCCTGGCGAAGGCCAGCGAATCCATCGTGGCCTTGACGAAGCGCGCGGGCTGCGGCACCTTGGCCGAGCCGCTCTTCGTCACCGTGAGCTGGCCGGTGGCTTCGTTGAAGCGCAGGTTGTTGTCGCCCTCGCTCAGGAAGCTCATCCACTTCCAGGCTGCGTCCTTGACCTTCGACGTCTTGAACATGGTGGTGGATTCATCGCCGAAATACGTCCAGCGGCCGCCTCCGCACGACGGCACCGGCACGGCCGAGACCTTGTCGCCCAGCGCGTCGGCCATGGCCTTGGCCGAGCCGACATGGTGGAAGATCATCGCGGTGCGGCCCGACTTGAAGGCGCTGATGATTTCATTGAAACCGTCGTTCGGCGCCGAGGGCGGGGCCACCTTGTCCTTGCGCAGCAGATCGATGTACCACT
>JAQGNA010000373.1 GCA_028292075.1 Rhodoferax sp.
CCAGGTCTTCCTTGTCGAGGTCGGAGGCGAACAGTTCGGCATGCCGCGGCTTCATGCCGCCGTTGCCGCAGATGTAGAGGTTCCAGCCCTTTTCGGTGGCGATGATGCCGATGTCCTTGCCCTGCGCCTCGGCGCATTCCCGGGTGCAACCGGACACGCCGAACTTGATCTTGTGCGGCGAGCGCAAGCCCTTGTAGCGGTGCTCGAGTTCGACCGCCAGCCCGACACTGTCGCCCACGCCATAGCGGCACCACGTGGAGCCCACGCAGCTCTTCACCGTGCGCAGCGACTTGCCGTAGGCATGGCCCGACTCGAAGCCGGCGGCGATCAGTTCCTCCCAGATCGTCGGCAGCTGTTCCACCCGAGCGCCGAAGAGGTCGACCCGCTGGCCCCCGGTCACCTTGGTGTACAGGCCGTATTTCTTGGCCACCTGGCCCACGGCGATGAGGCCGTCGGGCGTGACCTCGCCGCCCGGCATGCGCGGCACGACCGAGTAGGTGCCGTCCTTCTGGATGTTGCCGAGGTAGTAGTCGTTGCTGTCCTGCAGGCCGGCCAGGTCTTTCTTGAGCACGAACTCGTTCCAGCAGGAGGCGAAGACGCTGGCGGCGACAGGCTTGCAGACGTCGCAGCCCATGCCCTTGCCATGGCGCGCCAGCAGGTCGTCGAAGGTCTTGATTTCTCCCACGCGCACCAGGTGGTAGATCTCCTGGCGTGAATAGGCAAAGTGCTCGCAGAGGTGGTTGTTCACGGCCATGCCGCGGCGGGCCATCTCGAACTTCATGACCTGCGTGACCAGCGGCACACAGCCGCCGCAGGTGGCACCCGCCTTGGTGCAGGCCTTCAGTTCGGCCACCGTGCAGGCGCCCTCCCCCACGGCGGCGCAGATGGCGCCCTTGCTCACGTTGTTGCAGGAGCAGATCTGCGCCGCATCGGGCAGCGCTTCCACGCCCAGGCCCGGCTTGGCCTTGCCGTCACTCGACGGCAGGATGAGGAACTCGGGCTCGGCCGGCAACGCGATGCCGTTCAACGCCAACTGCAGCAGCGTGCCGTATTCGGCGGCGTCGCCGATCAGCACCGCGCCGAGCAGCTGCTTGCCGTCTTCGCTGATGACGATCTTCTTGTAGACCTGGCGCAACTCGTCCACATACTGGCAGGAGCGGCTCTTGGGCGTACGGCCATGGGCGTCGCCGATGCTTGCCACGTCCACCCCCATCAGCTTGAGCTTGGTGCTCATGTCGGCGCCGACGAAGGCCGCGTCGGTGTCGCCGGCAATGTGCCGGGCGGCCACGCGGGCCATCTCGTAGCCGGGCGCCACCAGGCCGAACACCTGTTCGTTCCACGAAGCGCATTCGCCGATGGCATAGACATCGCGGTCGCTGGTTCGGCAGGCGCTGTCGATGGCCACGCCGCCGCGCGGGCCGATGGCCAGCACGCACTGGCGGGCCAGGTCGTCGCGCGGGCGGATGCCGGCAGAGAAGACGATCATGTCGGTCTCGAGATGCGTGCCGTCGGCGAACACCATGCGATGGCGTGCGCGGGCGCCGTCCGTGATCTCGAGCGTGTTGCGGCCGGTGTGCACCTGCACGCCGAGTTCCTCGATGCGGGCCCGCAGCACCTTGCCGCCGCCCTCGTCCACCTGCACCGCCATCAACCGCGGCGCGAACTCGACCACATGCGTCTCCAGGCCCATGTCGCGCAGCGCCTTGGCGCATTCAAGCCCGAGAAGTCCACCACCGATGACCACGCCGGTCTTCGACTGGGCGCCCGAGGCCTGCATGCCTTCGAGGTCTTCGATGGTGCGGTAGACGAAGCAGTGCGGGCGGTCGCGGCCGGGTACCTGGGGCACGAAGGGGTTGGAACCGGTGGCCAGCACCAGCTTGTCATAGGACAGCACTTCGCCGTCGAGCGTGGTGACGGTTTTGGTCCGCCGTTCCACCGAGGCCGCGCGGGCCGCCAGGCGCAGCGTGAAGCCGGTGCGCTCGAAGAAACCGGGCTCGACCAGGGAGAGGTCGTCGGCGGATTTGCCGCTGAAGAACTCCGACAGGTGCACGCGGTCGTAAGCCGGGCGGGGCTCTTCGCACAGCACCGTGACCTCGGCACCGGCGAGGCCGCTCTCGGCCAGCGATTCAAGGAATTTGTGGCCCACCATACCGTGGCCGACGACGACAATCTTCATGATGATGATCCTGCAAGAACACCGGGGCCAAGGCGTGCAGGATGGACTGTGTCGACGCTCGATGACGGCCGGCACAACACACCCTCCGCGAAACCACGGGGCATGGGTTGGAACAACCGAACGGCGAGCCTGCAAGGCCCGGCCCGCCCGGGGGGCGCCATCATTAGCGGAGGGGATGCACCCCGGCAACATTACCGTCGGGCACACGGCTGTCTTGCAAACTCCATGCCAGGAAATTGCCCAGGGAAAGCGGCCTCCGGCACAGAAAATCCGCCGAAAAGCCGCACCCTGATGCGCCTTGCCACACCGCATCGGTGCAAGCCGTCACCAAACTGGGGCGGCCGGCGAGGTGGCTCGTGCAATGCCGGTCAACCCCGCATATCCACCATTGCCATGCCCTGGCGGGTGTTCGATAGTGAAGTGAGCGGTGCACGGATTTCACGGACATCAGGCGTCCGCCAGCCAGCGCCGAGGTGCGGAGGCTTGGTCGCCACCCATCGCGAGCGGCAAGGCTGACCGCCCATTCGGCGCACCGCATGCCGCCGGTCCACCGATCGTTCCCGCCACCCCTCTCAACTCATCCAAAGGAGACATCCATGGTAAATCGCACCGATCTCAGCAAGCGGGGTCTTCTACAGTCCGGCGCCCTCATGACGGCAGGCGCCGTGGTCGGCTGCGCCACACCCGGCACAGCCGCCAACGCGCCGGCCACGCCGTTCACCATCGCCAACACCTACATCCCCATTGCCGGCTCGAACGAAATGTTTCCGGTGCGGCGCATTTACTGCATCGGCCGCAACTACGCCGCTCATGCGATCGAAATGGGTTCGGACCCGACCCGCGAGCCGCCCTTCTTCTTTCAGAAGCCGACGGACGCGGTCCAGGTCGTGCCACCCGGCCGCGTGGCCGACCACCCCTACCCGACGCTCACGAAGAACTACCACTACGAGGTCGAACTGGTGGCGGCCCTGGCCAAGGGCGGCCGCAACGTGCCGATGGACCGGGCGCTCGACCTGGTGTACGGCTATGCCGTCGGACTGGACATGACGCGGCGCGACCTGCAACGCGGCATGGGCGATCAGAAAAAGCCCTGGGAGATCGGCAAG
>JAQGNA010000426.1 GCA_028292075.1 Rhodoferax sp.
GGGCTGGTGATGTCCGAGGCGGTGATGATGGGCCTGGGCCCGTACATCGGCCGCGAATATGCGCACGATCTGGTGTATGACCTGTGCCGCCAGGCACTGAAGGAAGACCGCCCGCTGATCGAGATCCAGGCGGTGCAACCCGAGATCACGAAGCACGAGACGCGCGCGCAGATGGAGGCGATGTGCGAGCCGTCGAACCACCTGGGGCAGGCGGGGGTGATGGTGGACCGGGTCTTGGCGGCGCGAGGCTGAGTCCCTTCGACAGGCTCAGGGCGAACGGGGCAGGGGGCTCGGCAGCCTCCCGCTCAAGCCTTCACTTCAAACACCTGTTCGAAACCGCCGAAGATCATCCGCTTCCCGTCGAACGGCATGGGCGGGTTGCCGGGTGTGGACGGGTCCATCCGCGGGTCTTCCATCATTTTCTTCATGCCGGCGTCGCGCGTGGCCTTGTCCGGCCATTCCACCCATGAAAAGGCCACGGTCTCCTCGGCCGTGGCCTGGACCGCACGGCGGAAATCGGTGAGCTTGCCGTCGGGCACGTCGTCGCCCCAGCTCTCCATGACGCGAATCGCGCCCAGCTCGATGAACATGGCGTCGAAATGGCGCGCGTGGTCGATGAACTTCTGCTTGTTGGCGGTAGGGACCGCGATCACGAAACCGTCGATGTAGGACATGTCTTTACTCCTGTTGGGTTGATCGGTCGGCGCGCTGGCTGGGCGCGCTTTCCATCCTATCGACGAACGGCGAGGGGGCAGATCGACATGGGCGGCGGGAGAAGGCATACGTACCGAGTGGCGCGGTTGTGGGGCCGATGGTGGGGCGGAGGGGTTGTGGCGCTGGGTCGGGACCCTTCGACAAGCTCAGGGCGAACGGGGGTGGGGGCCACCCGTGCGGATCTGCGCCAATCTCACGCGGGCTGACTTGCGCCCCCTGTTCGTGCGGACCCGCGCCCCCCGTTCGTCCTGAGCCCCGCCCTCCGTTCGTATGGACCCCCGCCTCCCGTCCATGCCGACACGCGCCCCCCGTTCGTGCGGGCCCGCCCCTCCGTCCGTGCCGACCCGCGCCCCCGTTCGTGCGGCCCCGCCCCCCCGTTCGTGCTGAGCCTGTCGAAGCATGCCCACCAAGGCACCAACCCGTCGCAGGCGAGCCACCCCGATCAGAGCCATCTCAACCCACGCCCACCCCCGCACCGCGCACCGCGGCCTTCCCGCGCTTCACCTTCATCTCCGAGAAGAACTCGTACAACTGCTTCGCCGCCGGCGACAGCGACCGGCCCTTGCGCTGGATCAGGCCGACCTTGCGGGTGATCACCGGGTCGACCAGTGGCACGCTCACCAGCAGCGGATGGTCGGGCCCCGGCATGGCCATCGAGGGCACCGCTGCAACGCCCAACCCGGCTTCGACGAGGCCGAGCATGGTGGTCACGTGCTGCGCCTCGTAGATGCTCTGGGGCATCCCCGGCAGGCCGGAGAGCGCCTGGTCCAGCAGCAGCCGGTTGCCCGACGCCTTGCTCACCGAGATGTAGTCGTATGCAGCGAGTTCCGTCCAGCCGACGCGGCGCTTCTTGGCCAGCGGATGGTCACGCCGGCAGGCCGCCACGAAGCGCTCTTCCAGCAACGGGCGGAACTCGATGTCGGGCTCCTGGCTGCCGATGAAGTTGAGGCCGAAGTCGGCCTCGCCGCGCGACACCGCGCCCAGGACCTCGTTGGCGCTCGCATCGAACAGCTTGACCCGCACCTTCGGGTATCGCTCGTGGTAGCGCGAGATCACCTGCGACAGGAAGTAGTACACCGTGGACGGCACGCAGGCGATGGTCACCTCGCCCATGCGCGTGGCCGCCACGCCGCGAATGCCCAGCAGCGTGTGGTCCAGGTCGTCCAGCAGCTGCTGTACCTTTCGGTCGAAATCGCGGCCCACTGCGGTCAGGTCGACGCGCCGGGTGGTGCGGTCGAGCAGCCGGACGCCCAGCGCCTCCTCCAGCTTTTCGATGCGCCGGCTGAACGCGGGCTGCGAAACGTGCAGGGCCTCGGCGGCCTTGCGGAAGCTGCTGAGCTCGGCCACTGCACGGAACGCCTGCAGGTCATTGAGGTTGAAGTTGATCGCCATGGTTTCTGCCTTTCTACCGCCAGGAGAGCCATCAGACCGAGGACTCGGGGCCGTTCCCTTGATCCAAATTGTGCATCAATGCGTCGAAAAGATGCAATTTACGTGGTGGCCGCGGTGGCCGACCATTGGGGTTCGGTCACACACCGTGGCCGCCTGGAGGCCGCGACCCGAGCGCGACAGCGACCACACCGACCCATCCACCGGAGAAGACATCATGCAGACAGATCCACGCCGCGGTTTTTGCGCCATTGCGCTGGGAGCCGCCTTTGCCCTTGCCAGTGGGCCGGCGTTGGCCGCCTACCCCGAAAAGGCCATCAACATCGTGGTGCCCACCGCGGCCGGCGGCGCCAACGACGCCATTGCGCGCGTCATCGGCCAGGCGATGTCGGTGCAGCTCAAGCAGCCGGTCATCGTCGACAACAAGGCCGGTGCGAATGGCGCCATTGCGAGCGAATTCGTGGCGCGGGCCGGTGCAGACGGCTACACGCTCATGCTCGGCTATATCGCCACCCATGCGATGAACCCTGCCCTGCAGAAGCTGCGCTATGACCCGGTCAAGGACTTCGAGCCGGTCGGCATGGTGGGCAGCTCGGCGACGCTGATGGTGGCTTATCCCAAGCTGCCGGTCGCCAACGCCAAGGAACTGGTTGCAATGCTCAAGGCCGCCCCTGACAAGACCAGCTACGCCTCGGCCGGAAACGGCACCGCGCCGCATTTCGCCGCCGAGATGTTCAAGCTGTCTACCGGCACCAGCATGCTGCATGTGCCGTACAAGGGCTCGGCCCCGGCCGTGACCGACACCATCGGCGGACAGACGCAAGTGATGTTCCCAAGCTTGTTCACCGCGATGCCCTACGTCAAGGCCGGCAAGCTGAAACCCCTGGGCGTGGCCGGCGCCAAGCGCTCGCCGCTGATGCCTGACGTGCCGACCCTGAAGGAGCAGGGCATCGCCGGTGTCGATGTGTCGCAGTGGTATGCGATCTTCGCGCCGGCCCGCACGCCGAAGCCGGTGCTCGAACTGTTGAACAAGGTGCTGAACGAGGTGCTTGCCGATCCGGCCGTCATCAAGCGCCTGGAGGACCACGGCGCCGAGGTGGAGACCATGAGCGTCGACCAGATGCGCAGCTTTGTGCAGGCCGAACAGGTGAAGTGGAAGCAGGTGGTGCAGGCCGCCAAGTTGACCGCCGACTGACCTGATGCTGATCCGCGGTTGACCGCAGATTGACCGGCGTTGACCTCCGCCTCCGTCACGGTCGAGCCGGGTCGCCAGGCTTTTCGGGGGGTCATGCCCAATGTCCGCCTTGGCCCACCGGAGGGCAGGGAGTCGCCCTACACGCCGATGCGGCGAAGCCTGCAACCCGCTGGATCTCGACCGCGGCATCTTCGTGTCTCCAACTTCCACAAGGAGACCAGACATGAACGAGCTCGACAAAGACGATTCCCATCCTGCAGCCACCGGAGCCGGTGCCGTGGTGGGTGGCGTGGCCGGCGGTGTGGCCGGTGGCGCGGCTGCTGGCGCGGCCATGGGCGGTATGACCGGGCCGGTGGGCGCCGCAGTGGGCGCCGTCATCGGTGCGGTGGCAGGGGCCGTCGCCGGCAAGGGTGTGGCCAAGGCCGATCCCGTGGCCGAAGACACCTATTGGCGCAGCAACTACTCGAGCCGCCCCTACGTGACCGGCGGCGCAAGCTACGACGACTACG
>JAQGNA010000467.1 GCA_028292075.1 Rhodoferax sp.
AGATCAAGGGCCTGGAGCACCGGATCATGGACATGGTGCGCAACGGCAACGAGAACGTGCTGATCGCCGACAAGCTGCAGCGCTGGGCCCGCAGCCTGCTGACCACCCGCGTGGCCAGCGAACTGCCCGATCGCATCGCCAGCGAGGTGCAGACTCAGTTCGGCGTACCGCAGGTGGCGATCAAGGTCTGGGGCGTCGCCGAGGCTTACATCGGCGCGGGCTACGCGCAGGGCGTGAGCGAGGACGCGAAGACCTTCGCCTCTTCGCTCACCGCGCCGTTCTGCGGGGTGAATTCGGGTTTCGAGGCGGTGTCATGGCTGCCCGAGCCGGCGTCGGCCATGTCGATCGCGCTCATGCCACTGCGGCCCGGCGTGCTCAACAGCACCGGCGCCGCTTTCGGCATGATGGTGCTGGCGTCCCCCGATCCGCAGCGCTTCGAGTCGGCCATGGGCACGGACTTCCTGGAGCGGATCGCCGAACTGGCGAGCGCGGCGCTGTCGCGGTTGCGTTCGGCTTAAGGCAGCGGCGAATGGGCGCGGTGCGTTTCGGGGCGCGGGCCATGGGGGTTGAAGACGCTTCGACAGGCTCAGCGCGAACGGGGTTGGGGCCAGCGCTGACGGGATTGGGGCCAGCGCTGACGGGGTTAGGGCTGGCACGAAGGGCCCCGAGGTGGCCAGCGGCAACCTGGGCAACCGAATGACGTCCATCTCGATCACGCCCTCCACGCCCTCCACCCCCGTTCGCCCTGAGCCTGTCGAAGGGTCACGCACCGACGCGCGCAATGCCTCCGCCTCCCCAATCGAACCCAGCGCAGCGCAGCTGACCCCCGCCGACCAGGCCCTCATCGCCCGCTACCTGGCCCACGTCGAGGTCGAAAAGCGCCTCGCCACCCGCACCGTCAGCCTCTACACGCTCGACCTGCAAAAGCTCGCCGAAGCCGCCGTGAAAGCCAACGTGGGCCTGCTGCAAATCCAGCATGCCCACATCCGCCGCTGGGTGGCGCAGATGCACAGCCAGGGCCGCAGCGGGCGAGGCATTGCGCTGATCCTTTCGGGGTGGCGCGGGCTTTTCCACTGGCTTGGCCGCGAGGGCCTGGTGGCCAGCAACCCGGTGCAGGACGTGCGCGCGCCCAAGGCCGGCAAGCCGCTGCCCAAGGCGCTGGGCGTGGACGACACCCAGCGCTTCGCCGACTTTCACGACGAACACGACGACCCCTGGCTCGAGGCCCGCGATGCGGCCATGGTCGAGCTGCTGTACGGCGGTGGGCTGCGCGTGGGCGAACTCACCGGCCTGGACGTGCAGGCCAGCGCCCAGGCACGTGGCTGGATCGACCTCGAAGCCGGCGAGGCACATGTGCTGGGCAAAGGCGCCAAGCGCCGCAGCGTGCCCATCGGCGCCAAGGCGGCCGACGCGCTGCGCCAGTGGCTGGCCGTGCGCGGCGACATCGACGGGGCTGCCTTGTCGCCAGCGCTGTTCCTGGGCCGCTATGGCACCCGGCTCACGGCCCAGTCCGTGTGGCAGCGGCTGCAGCGGCGCAGCCAGCTCTCCGGCCTGGCAACGCCGGTGCACCCCCACATGCTGCGGCATTCGTTCGCGAGCCACGTCCTGCAGTCGAGCGGTGACCTGCGCGCGGTGCAGGAACTGCTCGGCCACGCGAACATCAGCACCACCCAGGTCTACACCCGCCTCGACTTCCAGCACCTGGCCAAGGCCTACGACGCGGCCCATCCCCGCGCCAAGCTCCCCCGCGCCAAGAAGGCCCCATAAGACGCCCCTGCAAGAAGGTGGATCACGGCGCCATGGCGACGGCGCAAAACCCCGATAATTCCCGGTTTACCCAACCCAAACAGGCACCCCTTGCCGAGAGACCAAGGAACGGCTCCGCCGGGCCTCAGGTATCGCCCCTGCCAGCCTGCGCTGAGCATGTCGAAGCGGGGGCCGTGCGACACGCAGTGCGCGCAACCGGGATGCACCACAAGATGAAAAATATTCGACTGCGCGAAGGCAAGGAGCGCTCGCTCTTGCGCCGCCACCCCTGGATCTTCGAGTCGGCCATCGCCAAGGGCGGCGGCGACCCCGGCGAAACCGTGCGCGTGGACTCACACGACGGCAAATTTCTTGGTTGGGCCGGCTTCAGCCCGAGCTCCAAGATCCGGGCGCGGGTGTGGAGCTTCGACGAGGCGCAGCGCATCGATGCTGCCTTCTTCACCGCCGCGGTGGCCGCTTCGGTGCGGGCGCGCGAGCGCTTCGACGTGCAGAGCGAGGGCGTGCGGCTGGTGCATGGTGAATCCGACGGCCTGCCCGGGCTGATCGTCGACCGCTACGGCGACACGCTGGTGGCGCAGTTCCTGTTCGCCGGCGCCGAGCGCTGGAAGCCAGTGATCGTGCAGGCGCTCCTCGACGCAACCGGGCTGTCGAAGCTGTACGAGCGCTCCGACACCGGGCCACGCGCGCTTGAAGGCCTGCCCGCCTCCACCGGCTGGCTGCACGGCGAAGGCCCCACCGAACTGGTGATTCGTGAACACGACTGGCAACTCGGCCTCGACATCGCCGAAGGCCACAAGACCGGCTTCTACCTCGACCAGCGCGACAGCCGCCGCAAGATGGCCGAAGCCGCACAGCGCCTGGGCTTGCAGAACGTGCTCAATTGCTTTTGCTACACCGGCGGCTTCACCGTGGCGGCGCTCTCCGGCATGCGTGCCGCGGGCAATGGCGCCACCGGCCACGTCACGTCGATCGACTCGTCCGGCCCCTCGCTCGAGCGCGCCGCGGCCAACGTGGCACGCAATGGTTTCGCCGCCACGAGCGCCACGTTCATGGACGCCGACGTCAATGCGTCGCTGCGGCAGTTCATCACCGACGGCCGCAGCTTCGACGGCATCGTGCTCGACCCGCCCAAGTACGCGCCCACGGTGGCCCATGCGGAACGCGCCGCGCGCGCCTACAAGGACATCAACCGGCTGGCCTTCAAGCTGCTGGCCCCGGGCGGCGTGCTGTTCACCTACTCCTGCTCGGGCGGCATCAGCGCCGACCTGTTCCACAAGATCGTGGCCTCGGCGGGCAGCGACGCCGGCGTGGACGGCTTCATCACCGAGCGCCTCGGCGGGGCGCCCGACCATGCCATGACGCTCAATTTCCCCGAAGGCGAGTACCTGAAGGGGCTTGTGGTCGTTCGCAAATAGAGCATCGCGAAAGAAGGGGAAACCCTGAATTGCAATGCTGGGTACACTCCCCCCCTGTTAAATTGTTCACATTGGTGGGCGAAGGGTCCCAGCCGCACCGTTTGCGGCCCTCCCGAAGGGCAGGATGCGGCGGCGTCAGACCGCATTGGCGGCTGTGCGCAGGCCAGGCGCAGCACCATGCGCATTCAGCGAAGGAAACCATGAGCCTCATTCCCGTCACCATCCTCACCGGCTTCCTCGGCTCCGGCAAGACAACGCTGCTGAAACGGGTGTTGACCGAAGCCCACGGCCAGAAGATCGCCGTCGTCGAAAACGAATTCGGCGAAGAAAACATCGACAACGAGATCCTCGTGTCAGAGCCCGGCGAACAGATCATCCAGCTCAACAACGGCTGCATCTGCTGCTCGATCCGCGAAGACCTGCGCTCCACCCTCAGCCTGCTGGCCGAGAAGAAGCGCAAGGGTACGCTCGATTTTGAACGCGTGGTCATCGAAACCACCGGCCTGGCCGACCCGGGCCCGGTGGCCCAGACGTTCTTCATGGACGATGAGATCGCCGAAAGCTACCTGCTCGATTCGATCCTGACGCTGGTCGACGCCAAGCACGCGGCCACGCAACTGAACGAGCGTCAGGAAGCGCGCCGCCAGGTGGGTTTTGCCGACCAGATCTTCATCAGCAAGTCGGATCTCGTGACCAAGGAAGAGGTCGACGCCCTGATGCACCGCCTCAAGCACATGAACCCGCGGGCGCCGCAAAAGACCGTGCATTTCGGCGAGGTGGCGCTTTCCGAGGTGTTTGACCTGCGTGGCTTCAACCTGAACGCCAAGCTCGACATCGACCCCGACTTCCTGAAGGAAGACGGCCACGCGCACCATGACCACGCTGACCACGCGCACGATCACGAACATGCGCATGCCGAGGGCGAAGCCTGCGACCACCCCTCGCATGCGGCCGAAGGCCATGGGCACCATCATCACCACGATGACGATGTAAAAAGCTTCGTGTTCCGCTCCGACCGCGCATTCGACCCGGCCAAGCTGGAAGACTTCCTGGGCGCCATCGTCAACATCTACGGCCCGCGCATGCTGCGCTACAAGGGCGTGTTGAACATGGTCGGCACCGAGCGCAAGGTCATTTTTCAGGGCGTCCACCAGCTCATGGGCAGCGACCTCGGTCCTGCCTGGGCGCCGGACGAGAAGCGCACCAGCAAAATGGTCTTCATCGGCATCGATTTGCCGCAGGACATCTTTTTGCAAGGCATGGAGCAGTGCCTGATTTGAGGTTAATCTGTTGCTTTTCGGCGGGTGAATAAATGATGTCGACCTCTCTCCACACGATGCGCGCGGGTTTGGGCCAA
>JAQGNA010000477.1 GCA_028292075.1 Rhodoferax sp.
GCCGTACCAGTGCACGGCCAGCGGTCCCACCTGCAGGGCGATGGGGTTGATTTGGGGGTGGATCAGCATGGCGGGTATTGTGCCTGCGGGCGTTTTGCGACGCGATTCGCGCCCTAGGTGACGCAGCCGCCGCAACGAGCACCCGCATCGTGAGAGCCAGACTTTCCCTTCATGACATTCAACCGTGCCACCCCGACGCTCGCCAAATGCGCGCGGGTGCTTCGGTCAGGGCATTGATCGCATTCGATCTTGCAAACAGAAGTATATTGTGTGCACATGTACACAAGGAATGCCATGCAGCGATTGCCAAACGCCCTGACTGTCAACAGCCCTGCCATTCCGATGGTTGCCGGATTGCCAGCGCTGCAGCCTGTGCGCCTGTCCGGGCAGGAAGGCTTGAACAGCCTCTTTGAATACGAGCTCCTTCTTAAAACGCCCGATGACCTGAACCTGGGGGCCAATGGCGCGGCCGACTTCAACCTCGACGACTTCCTCGGCCGCGAGATCACCTGCACGATCGAACTCGATGGTTCAGGTGAAATGGTGGCCGGCGCGGTGGGCGCCAGTACGGACCACTTGGGTGCGGGCGTCCGCCAGATCAACGCCCTGATCACCGACGCCGCGGTGTGGGGCGAAGAAGGCCGGCATGTTCAGTACAAGCTCACCCTGCGCCCCTGGCTGCACCTGGCCACCCTGTCCACCGACTGCAAGATCTTTCAGAACCAGACCGTCGTCCAGATTCTGGACGAACTGCTGGCGGACTATGCGTTTCCCGTGGACAAACGCCTGTTCGACACCTACCCGCCCCGCGACTTCCAAACTCAGTTCAACGAAAGCGACTTCGCCTTTTTCGAGCGCCTGTGCCAGGAATGGGGCATCAGCTACCACTTCAGCCACTCCGAGGGCGGCCACCGGCTGGTGCTCAGCGATGCGATGGGCAGTTTCGGGCCCAACGACAGTGCCGCCTACCAGAACGTCACCTACCACGCGCCCGGTTGGAAGACCGATGCCGAGTACATCAGCAGCTTCGTGCCGGCGGCCCACCTGACCAGTGGCCAATACGCCACCCGCGACTATGACTACACCCGGCCGCGTGCCGACCTCTCCGCCAGCCGCCAGGAACCACGGTCCACGGGCCAGGCCGACGGCGAGGTCTACCAGTGGCACGCCAGCGGCCCTGGTGCTGCCGGCAGCCACTATGCCCAGCCAAGGGCCGGCCCGGGCGAAAGCAATGACCCCGCCGAAGAAGGCCGCCGGTTCGCGCTGCTGCGCATGGAGGCGCTGCGCACCCACGGCGAACGCGCCCAGGCCAGCGGCAGCCTGCGCGGCATGGTGCCTGGCTGCACCTTCAGGCTGCAGGCGCACCCCCGCCAGAACGCCAACGCCGAGTACCTCATCCTGCAGACGCGCTTCGTCATCGAAGACGTGGCCCAGGACAGCCAGCGCAAGGACGCGGCCCATGACCGTCAGCAACACTGGCAGGTGCAGGTCGATTTCACCGCACACCCCGTCACCCAGCCCTTGCGCCCGGCGCATTCGCGCGCCAGACCCAGTACGGGCGGGCCGCAGCCTGCCTTAGTGGTAGGCCCTGAAGGGCAAAACATCTGGACCGACGCACTGGGCCGCATCAAGGTGCAGTTCCCCTGGGACCGGATCGGCCAGAAAAACCAGCACGCCACCTGCTGGCTCCGGGTCAGCAGCCCGTGGGCCGGCAACCAATTGGGCGGAATGCACCTGCCCCGCATCGGACAGGAGGTGGTGGTCGACTTCTACGGCGGCGACCCCGACCTGCCCATCTGCACGGGCCGGGTGCACAACCAGATGAACCTCCCGCCCTGGGACTTGCCGAGCCAGGGCGCGCTGTCGGGCTTTCGCAGCCGTGAGCTGACCGCGGACGGCGGCAACAGCGCCGCTGGCCGCTCGAACCATTTGTTGATGGACGACACGGCTGGCCAGATCCAGGCGCAGCTCAAAAGCGACCACCAAAGCTCCAGCCTGAGCCTGGGTTCGATCACCCGCGTGGAAGACAACGCCGGCAGAAAAGACCCGCGCGGCGAAGGCTTCGAGCTGCGCACCGACGCGCACGGTGTCATGCGCGCCATGGCGGGCCTGCTCATTTCCACCGAGGCGCGTGCCCATGCACAGGCCCACACCACCGACATGGGCGAGACGGTGGCACGGCTCACCCAGGGGCGCAGCCTGCACGAGAACCTGGGCGACGCCGCGCGACAGGCGCAGGCGCAAGACCTGGGCGACCAGGACGAGGTCGCCCGGGCACTCCGGGCGCAGGTCGCATCGATCAAGGGGGCCACGCAGGCTGGCTCGGCGGCCGGCAAGTTCCCCGAATTCGCCGATCCGCATTTGGTGATCGCCTCGCCCGCCGGCATCGAGAGCACCAGCGCGCAGAGCACGCACCTGCACGCGGGCGAACACATCGCCCTGACGAGCGAGGCACATGCCAGCCTCTCGGCGGGCCGGTCCGTTCTGGTCAGTGCCAAAAAGGCCATCCGCCTGTTCGCCTACGAGGCCGGCGCCCGGCTCTTCGCCTTCGGGGGCGACATCGAGATCAAGGCACTGAAGAACAGCATCGCCATCCTGGCCAAGCTGAACATCACGCAGACGGCGGAGACCATCGATATCTGCGCGAACAAGAAGCTCACGCTCAATGGCGGCGGCAGCACCATCACGCTCGACGCCGGCGGCATCGTGCAAGCCACCGGCGGGCCGCACCGGGTGTTCGCGGCCACGCACAGCATGGTGGGGCCGAAGAATGGGCCGACGCGGGCGGTGGATGGCACCTCCAGCCTGAAAGAGTTGCCTCCGGGCCAGCTGATGATTGCCATGCGGTCCCATGGCGCGGACGGCTGGCCGCTGGCCAATGAGCCCTACACGCTGTACCGGGACGGCGCGGTGGTGGAGAAAGGCATTACCGACGCCGCCGGGCAGATCCATATCGACAAGCATGTGCCGGGCAGTGTCGCCAAGTACCGCGTCGTGATGCACCAGGGGCAGGCCTACGACATCCCTGTGCATGGCGCCTTTGAGGGAGCCAACGCGGCCGCATTGAAACGTGCCAGCCAAGGACATCGGGACGCAGGAGAACGACCATGACAACACCAACAAATGCGGGTTCCGGGCCGACGCAGCGCGTCGTGAGCTCTCCCATCAGTGAGGCCGTTCGCAAGTCGAATTTGCGTGGACAGTGGTTGCTGGAACAACCCGGCGACCCAAAGGCGTGGAAGCGCAACGAGCTCGAAGTGTTCATCTGTGGAGAGGAAGGCTTTGCCGCCATCGCAAGAGATCTGCGCGGCGCCAAGCACAGCATCGACATTATTTGTTACGGCTTTGATCCCGCCATGGAACTGGAACGCATCGGTGCGCAATGGCCGCGCGGCATGACCTTCGGCGATCTTTTGGTACAAAAAGCCGAAGAGGGCGTTCGCGTGCGCGTGCTGTGCTGGTATGGCCCCATCGGCGCTGCAATGCCCGGCGCGTCGCTAGGAAAGCAGCGCCTTGTGCAGCGACGCCGCGATCCGGCGGACTCGACCGAAACCTACCTGCCTTCCGCCCGCATTCGGCAGCAGCCATCATTTGAGCCGAAGAGGGCGCGCGGGGAATACAACGCCACTTGGTACGAAGAGGTGTTCGCGGGTTCGATCAAGAATTTGTGTTTTCGGACACGCCGGTTGCGAGGCGCGGCTGCGGATGCAGGGCTGGCCGCGGACGATGCTGCGCTCCCGCGCGGATGGGTCGAGAATTTTGGCTTGGAAGTGACCGCAACGCACCATCAGAAAACTGTGCTTGTGGACTACGACCATCTGGACGGCAGGCAAGCGAAAGGTTTCGTGATGGGCCTCAACTCCCTCACGGACTATTGGGACACAGCGGAACACTTGTTCAAGGACCCCCGGCGGGGCGAAGGCTGGGAGGGCGATGGCGGAGAACCTGGACTGAAACCCTACCAGGATTACGCGTGCCGCATCCGTGGCGAAGCGCTGGCCGATGTCGCTAAAAACTTTTGCACTGCTTGGAACAGAACTGCGGCAACCGAAACCGGCGGCGAGGGCCCTGCAGCGATCTACCAGAAGCAAAGCGCGCTGGCCGAAGGGCTGGGACTGCTGAATGCCCAAATTGTGCGCACACAGTCCGAAGAGGACGATCAGAGCATTCGTCGCTTGTACCAGCAGGCCACCAAATTTGCGCGTAAGTATGTGTATGCGGAGAACCAGTACTTTCAATACACGCCCTGGGTGGCGCAGCTAAAGGCCGAAAGAGAAAGCTATAGAAAAAGCTACAAGGCCGGCCAGGGCAACTACGGCAAAGACAACACGCCACCGCCGGACATTCCCTGGCTGCATGTTTTCTCCGTCACGCCCACGCCAGAGCGCGAATTAATGGTACCGCGCACCTATGACACGGTGAAGGCGCTCGGACATGGTGACAGCATGCCCAACCAGGACAAGCGCATTGAGGAAGAACTCAGGGCGCACCAGACGGATACTGACCGCTATCACAAGCAACAGTATGAGTATGAGGAGTACCTGAACACTCGCACAGGTCCGGTGCGTCTACCGCCATCACCAATCCGAACCTTGACACCATTGGCCCGTAACGCGCAGGCCTCGGGCTTGAATCAGAACATCAGCAAGCAACTGACTGGGCTGGGCATCCGTTCGCTGGTAGCCAGCCTTTGGACCTTCGACCCCGGTTCCATCGCCCGGCAGAAAGAGGCTGTGAAGCATCTGGAAGATTCAGAGAAACGATCGACGTACAACGTCGAAGGCAAACGCGTGAGCGGCATGCAGATGTCACCCAAGGAACGCAACGATGCGCTGGACAAGGACACGG
>JAQGNA010000521.1 GCA_028292075.1 Rhodoferax sp.
GAGGTGTAGACGAACACGACGGCACTGGCGATGCCGGCCAGCAGGCGCCAAAGCGGCCAGGCCGCTGGCCAGTGCCAGGCCATCCCCAGCGTCAGCGCGCAGGTTGCCACCAGGCCGCCGCGCAACATGTGGGCGGGCACCACCGCAGGAAGCCGCGGGAAGCGGCGCCAGATCCACGGCTGGAAAGTGCAGAGCAGGGCGCCGATCAAATAGCCGATGTAGTTGGCGCTGGCCAGCCAGCTGGCGGTCGGCAGGTCGACCACACCGTCGTGCAACATCATCGGCAGGATGGGCGTGAAGGCAAAGCGGCCGATGCCCATGGCCACCGCCAGTGCGACCATGCCGGCCATGGCGATGCGCCATCGGCCGGCCGCGGCAGACGCGGTCATCACCTCAGGACTTGAGGGGTCGGGAAGCGCCGGCGTGGTGCGCCAGCGGCACCGCCGGTTGCACCGGGGTCTCGGCCGTGGCGGCGGCGGTGCCGGCGGTCGCGTCGTCCAGCGTGCCGGCAAGGATGTCCCAGACGGCCATGAACATGGCGGCGATCACCGGGCCGATGACGAAGCCGTTGAGCCCGAAGACGCCGATGCCGCCGAGGGTGGAGATGAGCACCACGTAGTCGGGCATCTTGGTGTCCTTGCCGACGAGCAACGGGCGCAACACGTTGTCCACCATGCCGATGACCAGCACGCCGTACACGGTGAGCGCAACGCCCTGCCATACCGCACCCGTCACCAGAAAATACACCGCCACCGGCACCCAGATGAGGGCGGCGCCGACGGCTGGCAGCAGCGACAGGAAAGCCATCAGCACGGCCCACAGCACCGTGGCATGGATGTCCAGAAACCAGAACGCGAGTCCACCCAGGATCCCCTGGGCCACGGCCATCAGCACGTTGCCCTTGACGGTGGCACGCACGACGGTGGTGAACTTGGTGAACAGCTGGCGCTTGGTATTGGCATCGAGCGGAATCGAATCGCGCATGCGCCGCGACAGGCCGGCACCGTCGCGCAGCAGGAAGAACATGAGGTACAGCATGATGAAGAAGCTCACCACGAAGTCGAAGGTGTTCTGCCCGATGTTCAGCGCCTGCGTGGCGAGCGTCTGGCTGCCCTGTGCCAGGCCTGTGGTGAGCTTGGCCTGCAGATCGCGCAGGTTGCCCAGGCCGAAGCGGTCGAGCAGGTTGGTCACCCAATCGGGCAGCGCGCCGACGATCTGGCCAAAATAATTGCCGAAGTTGAGGTCACCCGACTGGATGCGCGTGTAGAGGCCATTGCCTTCCTTGATGAGCATCGCCGTGATGAGCGACATCGGCAGGATCACGATGACCAGGAACACCAGCAGCGTGGCCAGGGCCGCCAGGGTGCGGCGCTGGTTCATCCCCCGCACGAAGCGCCGGAACAGCGGCGAGAACAGGATCGCCATCACCACGCCCCAGAACACAGCGCCGTAGAAAGGCCACAGGATCCAGCCGAAGGCCAGGGTGACCACCACCAGCAAAAGCAGAAAGGTCTTGTTCTCCAAAGCGGACCAGGAGGTTGCCTTGATGGCGGTAGAGTTCGATTCAGGGATGGACATGGGCGAGGCAGTGACAGGCAGGCAGGCGCAGGATTCGCGCATGTCCGATGTTATCGAGATTGCGGTTTTTGCATCGAAACCACAGCCGGCACACGTCATGCCGTCGTCACACGGCAGAGGTCCAATCGACCTTGCGCCAGACCGGGCCGGGGGGCCCAGATAACTCGAACAAGGGAGACACCGTCACCCGCCCTGCCATCCGCGGGGCGGGTTTTTTTTGCCCCGGTTATCCTCGCGGCGCGGCTTTGTCGCACTTCCAGGGAAACCGGGAAACCATGAAACCGGAAAACAGGAACCACATGCCCCGTCCCATTCTCGATGAGCGCCACATTCATCCCGCCGTGCAACAGAAGGTGGCCACCGTCGCGCCCATCGTCGCCGAAGTCCAGGCCGCTGTGGCGCGGCATGCGGTGGTCGTGGTCGGCATGGGCATCAATCCGTTTCCCAAGAAGGCGCGGCGCCTGCTCGACGCGGCGGGCGTGCCCTACCACTACCTGAGCTACGGCAGCTACTTCAGCCGTTGGCGCGAGCGCACCCAGCTCAAGATGTGGACCGGCTGGGCCACCCTGCCCATGGTGTTCGTGCGCGGCACTCTGGTCGGCGGCGCCGGCGACCTGGAGCGGCTGGTGCACAGCGGCGACCTCAAGCGGATGCTGGCGTAAAAAAAGGCCCCGAAGGGCCTTTGCGCTGTCTGGTGGACGGCTGGTAGCAGCCGATGCCTGCGTGCTGGTCAGCCCTTGGGTGGCTGAACCGCAGGACCGCCGTGCGAGCGACCGCCAGGGCCGCCATGGTGGCCCTCACCCCGGTCACCGCGGTCGCCGCGGTCACCGCCGTGATGCCCGTCATGGCCGCCTCGGTGCATCATGGCGTTGCTGTCGAACACCTTCTGCTGTTCCGGCGTCAGCGTGGCGTAGAACGTCTTCACGGCATCGGCGCGCTTGTCCATTTCGGCGCTGCGCTGGGCCCGCATCGCACGCATCTTGTCGATGCGCTCGGGCGTGGTCAGCTTTTCCATTTCGCCATGTTCCATGCGGGCATGCGGTGCCGGGGGCTGCATGCTCGCGGTGAAGCTGGTCCAGGCGGGCTCCTGCGCCGGCGTCAGCTTGAGCTTGGCCTTGAGTTCGGCGGCTCGCTTGGCCATCCGTGCCTGCATCTTGGCCGGGTCGTGCCAGCCCATGCGCTCGCCTGAACGGGCATGCTGCGCCGGTGGCGGGGCAGCCTTGTCAGCCATGGTGGACGGCGGCGTTGCCGGAGCGGCAGGCGAAGTGGTTTGTGCCGATGCGGCCATGCCGACGGAAGCCAGCAGGCCGGCAAGCACGAGGTGCTTGAAAGAAGAGTTGGAGATTGATCGCATGAGAGTGCTTCCTTTCTAGAAGACGCCTGATGCCCACATCGGTCTCAGGTTGGATGCGAGTCTCTCGTGCCGATGTATCGCC
Organism: Rhodoferax sp.; assembly: GCA_028292075.1. Next base: position 3,015 of record JAQGNA010000521.1, read on the forward strand.
GCCATAACGCCGCGATGAGATTTTGTAAAGATCGCTGATGTGGATCAAGCCGCGCCATGCAGCAGGCGCTCGAACAGATCGGGCGGGCCCATCTGGCCACCCTTGAGCACGATCTCCATGCCGTCGAGCGCCGGCATGTCGCTGTGCAAGCGGCACAGTGCCAGGCCTGGCGCCACCGCCTGCAGGTAAGACAGGCCCCAGGCGTCGAGCGCCTGCACCGCCAGGCTCGAGGTGTCGCCGCCCGCAATGCCGATGCGGCCCAGCGGCGCGGCGGCAAGCACCTCGGACAACCAGGCGCCACAGGCCTCGGCCAGCGCGCGCGAGCCGGCCGGCACGCCGTGGGTGGCCAGCCCTTCGGCACTGGAGGTGCAGGCCAGTACGCTACTGCCGGCCCGCAGCAGGTTTGCGGCCTCCTGCGCCATCTGCGCCCGGTAGGCGGGGCTTGGCAAGTGCACCGCGTCGAGGGCGATGCGGATGTAGGACCTGGCTTCTCGCACCTGCAGCGCGGTGATGGGCGACAGGCTGCCGGCCAGCACCAGCACCGGTCCGGCGGCGGGGGCGACCGGCAATGCGGGCAAT
>JAQGNA010000259.1 GCA_028292075.1 Rhodoferax sp.
GCGACCTCGAAACCATTCGCCTGGCCATGACCGCGGCCGAAACCGGCCACCTGGTGTTCGGCACGCTGCACACCTCCAGCGCGGCCAAGACCATCGACCGGATCATCGATGTGTTCCCCGCCGAAGAAAAGGAGATGATCCGTTCCATGCTGTCCGAGTCGCTCCAGGCCGTCATTTCGCAGACGCTGTGCAAGACCAAGGACGGCCAGGGCCGCGTGGCGGCGCACGAGATCATGCTGGGCACCAGCGCGATCCGCAACCTGATCCGCGAGGCCAAGGTGGCCCAGATGTATTCTTCGATCCAGACCGGGAACAGCGTGGGCATGCAGACGCTCGACCAGAACCTGACCGACCTGGTCCGCCGCAACATCATCAGCCCGGCCGAAGCGCGCGGCAAGGCCAAGATCCCCGAAAACTTTCCAGGCTGAGCCATGCACTTCGACGACCAAGGCAGCGCTTCATGAGAGGCATCCTCGATTTCCTGCGTCCCAAGGCGGCGCCACGCAGCAACGAATCCACAACCGATTCGGTGCTGTTCACCACCGCCTTCAATGGCCAGGGCATCGACCCGTCGATGATGGTGCCGTGGGAGGCGCGGGCCGTCGAGGTGGGCGCGCGCCGCATGGCGTCGGGCAACGGCGTGCGGATGCTGCAAAGCCTTTGGGCAAAGGACAAGAACATGGAGCTGCTCGATGCCGGCTCCATCGAGCGCATGGAGCGCTTCTTCTACTTCGCCACGGTGCACGGCGGGCGCGACCTGATCCGCCAGGGCGAATACGGCAATTTCATGATCGTGCTGCTCAAGGGCACCATCGCGGTCGATCGACTGCAGCCCTGGGGCGAGCACCTGCGGCTGGCCGAAACCAAGCCCGGCGACATCCTGGGCGAAATGTCCCTCCTCGACAGTGGCATCCGGTTCTCGGCCTGCACCACGCTCGACGAATGCGAGATCGCGGCCTTGAGTGCCGAATCGATGGATGACATGATGAACGCGGACCCGAAGCTGGCGGCGGCCCTCATTGCGCTACTGGCGCGAAAGCTGTCGTTGCGGCTGCGCGCGGTCAGCGCACGCTTCAGCGACCGCCCCAATTGAAACCCTAGGACGCACATGGAAAGAGACCAGGCCAGCAAGTTCATCAACGACCTGCTCAAGCTCATGGTGAGCCGGGGCGGCAGCGACCTGTTCATCACTTCCGAGTTTCCGCCGGGCATCAAGGTCGATGGCAAGGTGACCAAGGTGTCACCGCAGCCACTCAACAGCGCGCACACACTGGCCCTGGCACGGGCCATCATGAGCGACAAGCAGGCTGCCGAGTTCGAGCGTACCAAGGAGTGCAACTTTGCGATCTCGCCGCCCGGCGTCGGGCGCTTTCGCGTCAACGCTTTCGTGCAGCAGGGCAAGGTCGGCATGGTGCTGCGGGTGATTCCGGTCACGCTGCCCACCATCGACGGCCTGGGTGTGCCGCAGGTGCTGAAGGACGTGGTGATGACCAAGCGCGGCCTTTGCATCCTGGTGGGCGCCACCGGCTCGGGCAAGTCGACCACGCTGGCCGCCATGGTCGACTGGCGCAACTCCAACTCCTACGGCCACATCATCACCATCGAGGACCCGATCGAGTTCGTGCACCCGCACAAGAACTGCGTGGTGACGCAACGTGAGGTGGGCCTGGACACCGACAGCTGGGAGAACGCCCTGAAGAACACGCTGCGCCAGGCGCCAGACGTGATTCTGATGGGCGAAATCCGCGACCGCGAGACGATGGAACACGCGGTACAGTTTGCCGAAACCGGCCACCTGTGCCTGGCCACGCTGCATGCCAACAGCGCCAACCAGGCGCTCGACCGCATCATCAACTTCTTCCCCGAGGAGCGGCGCGCGCAGTTGCTGATGGACCTGTCGCTCAACCTCAAATCCATCGTCTCCCAGCGGCTGGTGCCCAAGCAGGATGGCAAGGGCCGCGCCGCCGCCGTCGAGGTGCTGCTCAACACGCCGTTGATCTCCGACCTGATCTTCAAGGGCGAGGTGGCCGAGATCAAGGAGGTGATGAAGAAGAGCCGCAACCTGGGCATGCAGACCTTCGATCAGGCGCTTTTCGACGCCTTCGAGGGCAACCTCATCACCTATGAAGACGCGTTGCGCAACGCCGATTCGCTGAACGATCTGCGCCTGCAGATCAAGCTCAACAGCCAGCGCGCGAAGAGCCAGGACCTGGCCGCCGGCACCGAGCACTTCGCGATCGTTTGAAACACCCCCAGGTTGGCTCACTTCGTGTAGCCGCCCACCCCTCCTTCGACAGGCTCAGGACAGGCTTGCAGGGGGCACAACCTGCGACCGGGCTAAGGCTCTCCTGAGGTTGTCGAAGGGCCCGTTCCGCGGTTGTTCTGGAAGGGAAACGCTAATCCGTTGACGCTGCTCCGTCCCTCGGTTTCTGGAAGAATGCCCCCACGCGCTTTTGAGCCCCTTTTCCTTTTTCAATTGTTCTTTCAACATTCCTATGTCCAGCACCAACCCAAAAACCTACGAATCCGTCCCATCCCGCAAAGTCGCCTTCCTCGGTCTGGGGGTGATGGGGTACCCGATGGCGGGGCACCTGGCGCTTGCTGGACACCAGGTCACGGTCTACAACCGCACTGCTGCGAAATCTATAGCATGGTGCGATGAATACGCCAGCACGAGCGGCCCGAAGCATGCCGAAACACCGCGGCTGGCGGCAGCGGGCGCCGAGATCGTCTTCTGCTGCGTCGGCAACGATGAAGATCTGCGCTCGGTCACCCTGGGCGCGGACGGCGCGTTCGCCGGCATGCAACCGGGTGCGATCTTCGTCGACCACACGACCGCCTCGGCCGACGTCGCCCGCGAGTTGGCCACCGCGGCCAAGACCCTCGGACTGCAGTTCGTCGACGCGCCGGTGTCGGGCGGCCAGGCCGGCGCCCAAAACGGTTTGCTGACAGTGATGTGCGGCGGCGAACAAGCGGCTTTCGACGCGGTGGCGCCCATCGCCGCAGCGTTCTCGCGCGCGTTTGCCCGCATGGGCGACAGCGGTGCGGGCCAGCTGGCCAAGATGGTCAACCAGATTTGCATCGCCGGCCTGGTGCAGGGCTTGAGCGAAGCCGTCGCCTTCGGCCAGAAAGCCGGCCTCGACATGCCGCAGGTGCTCGACGTGATCGGCAAGGGCGCGGCCCAGAGCTGGCAGATGGACAACCGCGGCAAGACCATGGTGGCCGACAAGTTCGACTTCGGCTTTGCCGTCGACTGGATGCGCAAAGACCTCGGCCTGGTGTTGGACGAAGCCAAGCGCAATGGCGCCCGTCTGCCCGTCACAGCCCTGGTCGACCAGTTCTATGCCGACGTGCAGCAGATGGGCGGCAATCGCTGGGACACCTCGAGCCTGATCAAACGCTTGAAGTAGGCGCGTACGGGTGGGGCGATGGGGTGTCGAGGACCGGAGCCCCTCACCTGTACGGTGACGACCGCAAGTGCGTCAGCGGCGTGCGCAATAGGCTACGGTTCCGTCGGACCTTCTCAGGGCGTGGCCGGCCTGGTCGAGATGCTCTGCACTTCCTGTTCGGTCAGGATCTCGAACACCCGCACCACCTTCTGCACGCCGCCCACGCTGCGGGCCAGGTCGGACACCCGGCTGGCTTCGCGTTGCGTCACGCGGCCCATGAGATAGACCGTGGCGCGCTCGGTCACCACCTTGACGGTGTTCGACTGCACGTCCTTGGCGTCGACCAGCGTGGCCTTGACCTTGCCGGTGATGTAGCCGTCGTTCGACCGCTGCGCCAGCGTGGAGGTGCCCAGCACCGCCAGTTCGTTGACCACCGACCGGACGTTCTCCACCTTGGCAACCATTTCCGCGATGCGCTGCTGTTCCTGTGCGGTGGGCACCTCGCCGGTCAGTAGCACCTGGCGGTTGTAGCTGGTGATATTGACGTGGGCGCGGTCGCCGAAGTTCTCGCTGATGCGGTTTCGGGCGCGCAATTCGATGCCTTCGTCTTCGAGCTGCGTTCCGGAGGTGCGGCGGTCCGTGGCCACCAGGGCACCGCCGACCGCGGCACCGCCCATCACGATGGGCACGCAGGCCGACAGGCTGGCGGCCAGGGCCGAAACTGCGAGCAGGCTGAAAATCAAACGGCTTGGTGTCGAACGGTTCATTGTTTTCTTCATGAGGGTACTTCCTGCTCTCCGAGCAATTGCGAGTCGACGCCGTCGCAGAGGCAGTGCAGCACCAGCAGGTGGACTTCCTGGATGCGCGCGGTGCGGTCGTGCGGCACGCAGATGTGGACGTCGGTCTCGCGCAGGGCCGCGCCCATCTTGCCGCCACCTTTGCCGGTGAGCGCGACGACCGTCATTTCACGCTGGTGCGCCGCTTCCACCGCCGCCAGCACGTTGGCCGAATTGCCGCTGGTGGAGATGGCGAGGAGCACGTCGCCCGGCAGTCCCAGCGCACGCACCTGCTTCGAAAAAATAACGTTGAAATCGTAGTCGTTGCCGATGGCGGTGATGATCGAGCTGTCGGTCGTCAGCGCGATGGCGCCGAGCTCGGGGCGCTCGCGCTCGAACCGCCCGACGAACTCGGCCGCGAAATGCTGGGCGTCGGCGGCGGATCCGCCGTTGCCGCAGGCCAGCACCTTGCCGCCGCTGGTGACACACGCGAGCATCGCCTGAACGCCCGCCGCAATGGGCTTGCTCAAGGGCTGCGCGGCCTGGTACTTCAGGTCGGCGCTGTCGATGAAGTGTTGTTGAATGCGTTGCTCGATCATGGTTGGCGATGATACCCGGGTGAATATCACACCCAGATGAGGCCGGGAAACGAAAAGTAAAGCGGTGTTTGCGCGCGTGTCGCCCAGACATCGGCCGGCTTCATGCCGCCTCGAATGCCGCCTTCAGCCACTCGATCCGGCCCTGCTCCAGAAGCACCACGTCGAAGCGGCATGGTGGGGGCGTGCGCAGCTGCATCAGGTACCGGTGGGCGGCGAACACGATGCGCCGGCGCTTGGTGGCGCCAATGCTCGCTGCGGCGCCGCCATGGCCCGCCGATGCCCGGCGCCGCACCTCGACGAACACCAGCGTGCCGTCGGCGTCGCGCATCACCAGGTCGATTTCGCCGCCGCCACGGCCGGGGGTCCGATAATTGCGCTCCAGCAGGCGCAGGCCCTGGCGTTGCAGGTGCTGCAGGGCCAGGTCTTCGGCGGCATCGCCGGCCTGCTTGGTGGTCGGCGCCTCGGCCGCGGCGCTGGCGCCCTTGGGTCTGAACAACTGCATCTGCGGCCCGGCTGGTTGGCGTGGTATCACGCTGGTCTTCCCCATTCATCCACTGTCGACGGAGTTCAGTTGAGCGCTTCTTTCAAACTCGCCCTGCAAGCCGCCGCCGATGCCGCATCGGCCCAGCATTATCCGCCCGGCACCCTGTACGTGGTGGCCACCCCCATCGGCAACCTGGCCGACACCACGCTGCGGTCGCTGCACGTGCTCGGGCTGGTCGACGCTGTCGCCTGCGAGGACACGCGCCACACCCAGGCGCTGCTGCGGGCCTATGGCATCGACAAGTCGGCCAGCCAGCTGATGGCCGTGCACCAACACAACGAAAGCCAGGCATCCGAGGCGGTGATCGCACGGCTGCGCCAGGGCGAGCGGGTGGCATATGCGAGCGACGCCGGCACGCCCGCCATCAGCGACCCTGGCGCACGGCTCGTGGCCGCGGCCCGGGCCGCCGGGTGCAGCGTGGTGCCGCTGCCCGGGGCCAGCAGCATCACCGCGGCCTTGAGCGTGGCCGGCATCGTGCAGGACACGGGCTTCGTGTTCGCGGGCTTCCTGCCCAGCAAGACCGCCGAGCGCCAGGCGGCCGTGCTGGGCCTTCTGGCCGAGTCGCGGGCGGTGGTGCTGCTCGAGGCGCCACACCGCATCGAGGCGCTGGCCAAGGCACTGGCCGGCCTGGGCCCGCGCCCGGTCACGCTGTGCCGCGAACTCACCAAGCAATTCGAGGAGATCGCAACCGTTCCCGCCGAGGGGCTCGCGGCCTGGCTGGCGGGGCAGGCCTCGCGCACGCGGGGCGAATTCGTGGTGGTGGTGCACCCCGCCCCGCCGGCCGAAGCGGCTCCGGCCGACCTGCGGGTGTTGCAGCTGTTGCTGGCCGAACTGCCCTTGAAGACGGCGGTCAAGCTGGCCGCGGAGATTACCGGTCAGCCGCGCAATGTGCTGTACCCGGCGGCGCTGGCGCTGCGCCCGGGCGATGCCGACGACGCGGCGGATGCCGAAGGCACCGTCACCGGCTGAACGCCGGCAGGCCTGGTTTCAGAGAATGC
>JAQGNA010000275.1 GCA_028292075.1 Rhodoferax sp.
GAGGAGGCGCCGCCGGACGCCGCGGGCTGAACCAATGCACCACGCGCAAGCTGAGGCGTCGGCACCGCGTCAACGGCATGGCTTCAGGCCGTGCCCGCGGGGGCTCGCCTCAGCTGCCGGCGCAGCCATTGCCAACCAGCGACGAAGCTGGTCGACGACCACGCGAACGCAGGGCCGGGCGAAAGCAGGGCCACCTCCACCGCGGCCGGGACGATCTGCAGCACGGCGTCGCCTTCGGCCCACAGCACGGTCCAACCGCTGACATTGATTTCGCGGCTGGCGTGGCGCTCCAGGCGATGGCGCGGCCGCAGCAGGTGTTCGCCCACCCAGCGTGGCGCCTCGGTCAGCCAGAGGCCGCCGCGCAGGGCCACGACCACGGTGCCGGCGTTGCAGTACAGCATGCGCGAATGCCCGGCGCGCAGGTGGACGAGGTGTTGCACGTCGCACTCTGCCGGCAGGCGGGCGGTGCCTGGATCGTCGTGATGTAAAGGGGCAGTGCCGGTAGTGGTCATGGTGGTCATGGTGGTCATGGTGGTCATGGTGATCTGGCATGGGAGCTTCGGGACCACCCAGCTTAGGCAGGCCCGCCGCCAGGCGACAGTCACACCCACTGGCTTTCTGTACCGGGACAGATGGCGCCCAGGGCGGTCTGTTATGGTGCCGTTTCATCCCATCTGTGCCTGTGCCGCCAGCGCGGCCCGCCGCATCATTCGCCATGGCCGCACTCCCTTCCACGATCGCATCCCCCTCAGACCGTGCGGCGATTCCTCCGCCAGCGCCAGCGCTGGTGCCGCCGCTCTACCAGCGCCTGGCCAGCCACTACCGCCAGGCCATCCACGCCGGCGTGCTGGCACCGGGTGAACGCATGCCCTCGGTGCGCAAGCTCACGCAGTTGCACCGGGTGAGCCTGTCGACCGCCATCGAGGTCTGCCACCGGCTGGAAGACGAAGGCCTGCTGGCCGCCAAGCCGCGCTCGGGCTATTTCGTGCAGCAGCCGCGCCGCGCCACGCTGGTGCCGCTGCGCGAGCCCGAGATCCGCGCCACGCTCGACGCCGCGCCCGACCCGCTGGACAAGACCCGCTACGGCGGCATCCACCACAAGGTGTCCGACTATGTGGCGCAGTGCGAGCGCTCGTCGCTGGTCACGAACCTCGCCGGAGCCTATGGCGCGCCGGCCGCCTATCCGGCAAAGGCGCTCCACGCCGCGGCCGCCCGCGTGCTGCGCCGGCAGCCCGAGCTCATGGTGACCGCCGTGGGCTCGCAGGGCGACCTGGGCCTGCGCACGGTGCTCGCCCGCCGCGCGCTCGGCGCGGGCATGCAGCTGACGCCCGACGACGTGGTCGTGACCTATGGTTGCACCGAAGCCCTGAACATCGCGCTGCGGGCCGTCACTTCGCCCGGCGACACCGTGGCCGTGGAATCACCCACCTACTACGGCCTGCTGCAGACAATCGAAAGCCTCAACCTGCGGGCGTTGGAGATTCCCACCAGCCCGGCGACCGGCCTGTCGATCGAGGCGCTGGAACTGGCACTGCAGACCCACCCCGGCATCAAGGCGGTCGTGGCCATTCCCAACCTGCACAACCCGCTCGGCTGCGTCATGCCCGATGCGCACAAGGCCCGGCTGGTCACGCTGTGCGAGGCCAGCGGCATTCCGCTCATCGAAGACGACACCTACGGCGCGCTGGCCGACGGCGACGCGCAGCTGCAGGCGGCAAAGGCGCTGGACCGCAGCGGCAACGTCATCTATTGCGCCTCGCTGCGCAAGACGCTGGCACCCGGTCTGCGCCTGGGGTGGATCGCCGGCGGGCGCTGGCATGCCCGCATCCAGATGCTCAAGTACGCCCAGAGCCGCTACAACGAGGCCCTGGCCCAGATGACCGCGGCCGACTACATGCAGACCAGCGCCTACGACCGTCACATCATGCGGCTGCGCCAGCTGCTGAAGACCCAGCGTGAGCTGACGGCCGAGGCCATTGCCACCTACTTTCCGGCGGGCACCCGGCTCAACCTGCCACAGGGCAGCATGATGTTGTGGGTCGAGCTGCCGGACCAGCGGCCGGTCCAGCCGGTGTTCACCGCCGCGCTCAAGCTGGGCATCAGGGTGGCGCCCGGCACGCTGTTCTCGAACTCGTCGCGCTACGACCACTTCATGCGGATCTGCTGCGGCGACCCCTATTCCAAGGCGGTGGACGCGGCGCTGCGACAGCTCGCGGGGCTGCTGGCCGCTCCGACGGCCCGGAGCCGCGCCGTCTGAAGTCATCGGGTGTTGACGAAGCTCGCCAAGAGCATGTGGGTCAAACCGCCCAAGACCGGACCCGGCCACGGCTCGGCGGCCGTGAGCCCCCGGCCTAGAACGTCGCCAGCACCTTGGCCATCAGCGCCGGCGTGATCTCAGGCGTCACGCCGAACCAGGCCTTGAAGGCCGGCCGGGCCTGGTTCAGCAGCATGCCCAGGCCGTTCACCGTGGGGTTCCCACGTTCGCGGGCGGCCTGGAGCAACGGGGTTTCGAGAGGGATGTAGATCACGTCGGAGACCAGCGCCGTGCGGGGCAGGCGGGCCAGCGAGATTTCGAGCGGCGGCACGCCGTGCATGCCCTGGGTGGTGGTGTTGACCAGCAAGGCCACGTCGGCCAGCGCTTCGTCGCGCTGTTCCCAGGGCACGGCGCGCACCGGGGCGCCAAACTCGGTGGCCAGGTCCTGCGCCTTCTGGAAAGTGCGGTTGAGCAGGCGGATCTCACGGGCGCCGCGGTCGGCCAGACTGAGCACCACGGCGCGCGCCGCCCCACCGGCACCCAGCACGGTGACGGGGCCGGCATCGGCGCGCCAACCGGGCTGCGCGTCGATCAGGCTCTGGATGTAGCCGGCGCCATCGTTGTTGAACCCGCTGATCGAGCCGTCGGGCTGCACCACCACCGTGTTCATCGCGCCCATGCGGCGTGCCGTTTCGTCCAGGCGGTCGGCGAACTGCATGGCCTCGACCTTGTGCGGCAGTGTGAGGTTGCAGCCGGCGAAGCCCATGGCCGGCAGGCCGCGCAGCGCGTCTTCCAGCTTTTCGATCGGCACCTGCAGCGGCACGTACACGCCCTTCAGCCCGTATTGGGCGATCCAGTGGTTGTGGATCAGCGGTGATCGCGAATGGGTCACGGGCCAGCCCATGACGCCGGCCAGGCCGAAAGAAGGGTGTGCGGACATGTCTCTTGGTGCTTTGGAATTCGCCGTCGTCAGGCGGGTGGCAGGGCGGCGATGAAGGCCCGGCTGGCTTCGAGGCACTGGCGGGCCCAGGCCTTCGGTCCGACCAGCGGCATGCGCAGCGCGTTGGGCACTTCGACGCTCACCGGCAGTGTACGCGGCAGTGCCGAGAACAGGCCCACCAGGTCGATGCCGCCCTCTCCCGGCAGCAGCCGCTCCACGCGGGCGGTGTGGATCAGCTCGGCCTCGGTGAAGCCGGTGCCGGGCGTGGCGTCGCACAGCTGGGCATAGTGCAGCAGAGACTTCGGCAGGGCGGCGATGTCGTCCAGGCTGGTGTGCGAGCGGCCGAAGTGGATGCCGTCCACCAGGATGCCGGCATTCGGCGGCATGCCGGCGGCGCGCACCACCGAAAGCGCGGTGGTGGCGTCGCACACCGCGGTCCACGGCATGAACTCCAGGTCGGCGGTCAGGTTGAAGCGGTGCATGGTCTCGCACAGCCGGCCGTAATGGTCGGCGAGCCGGGCGAGGTCGGGGTCGTCGCCGGCAACCAGCACCGCCTTCGCGCCAAGCCGCTGGCCCGCGTCGAACAGTGGCAGGTAGTCGTCCGGGTCGAAGGCATCGCCGATGCGGACGATCTCGAGGTCGTAGACCTGCACGCCGGTGTCCTTCAGGTGGGCCAACGTCTCCCGAAAGATCTCGGGCGCGTCGAGCAGCGCCTGGAACGGGCCGCCGGCGCCATTCGGCAGCAGGCGCAGCCCAACCTGCTGGTACCCGACTTCAGCGGCCACATCGACGGCCTGCGGCGCGGTAAAGGAGGCGGCCGTCAGGTAGGCCATCGAGAAGTCGGGCAGCATGGTCGAAACCTTTTTAGGTGGGGGCGCCAGAGGCGCATCAAGGAAGCCGGAGGGATGCCCTACGGCGCGTAGATCGGTTGCCGCTCAGCAGCCTGCGGGCGGCGGTTGAAGAACGGCGATGCGCGGCTGGCGGCGGCCATCTGCCCGGCGATGTCGAGCAGCTGCGGACCGAGCGCGAGCATGCGTTCGTCGGTGAAGCGGGCGCTCGGGCCGGCAATGCTGATGACCCCCATGGGCGGTTGCCCCGGCAAGCGCACCGGTGCGGCCATGGCGCTCAGGCCGGCGGTGTAGGTGTCGCGCGTCATGCTGAAGCCGCGCTCCCGGGCCGCATGCACCAGTGCCAGCAGCGCCTTCAGGGTGGTGGGCGCATTGGGGCCGAATTCGCTGGGGGAACCAAGGCCTTGCCGGGAAACCAGCGCCAGCGCTTCTTCGTCCGTCAGCGCCGACATCCAGGCATGGCCCGAAGACGAGCAACTGATGCGGGCATCGCTGCCCATGTCGGGGTCATAGCGCAGGCCCTGGCGCGCCCCCTGCGCACGCGCCACCCAGGTCAGGCGGTTGCCGTCGACCACGCTGAGCCGCGCCAGCTCGCCCGAAATTTCTGCGAGCCGGTCGAGCAGCGGCTGGGCCACGTCGACGATGCCGGTGTTGCCTAAAAAGCTCAGGCCCAGCGACACCAGCTTGGTGGTCAGCATGTATTCGCCATGGTCGCGGTTCTGCCGCACATAGCCGCAACGCACGAGGTCGGCCAGCAGCCGATGGACGGCGCTGCGCGGGATGTCCAGCCGGTCCGCCACCGCTGCGAGTTCCATACCGTCGCCTTGCGAAGCCAGGAGCTCGAGGATGCCGAGGGTTCGTTCGAGAATTCCGTTCATGAGGCTTCAGCAGGTCGGATGGTTTTGGAGGCGATGACTGGTGGAAGGCAGCGTCGAGGTGGGCTGGCGCTGTAGAGCAAACGCTCCCTGATTGGAAAGATATTCTAATACTGAACGCGTTTCCAAAAAAGCCAAAAACAAAGCCGACACAAGGTCGGCTCTGTCGTTTTCGTGGACGCACTTGCAGGGCAGTGCGCCACCCCGGGTGTTTAGAACCGGTCGCGAATCTTGTTGTAGGCGTAGTCGCCGAACAGGCGGTTGACCACCGGCGTGAAGAACAGCGGATCGGCGAAGGCATAGCTGTTGTAGTTCAGGCCGCCAACGGTCGAGGTGTTGCACTTGGCCGAGTTGATCTGGTTCGCGCCGATGCCGATCGCGTTGGTGGTGTCGACCGAGGTGCAGACCACCGTGGTCGCGTTGGCCAGCGAATAGCTGCCCGGGTCGCCGGTGACGAGGTTCAGGTAGTAGGCCGCGTCCACATACAGCACGTTGGCGCCCAGGTCGACGATGGACACCAGCAAGGCGTCGTTGAACTTGCCGCTGGCATTGTTCAGCAGGTTCACCTTGCCCAGGCCCACGGCCCAGGGCGTACGGCCCAGGGTGTACGGTCCGATCACGATAACCTGCTTGCCACCGGACTGAACCAGCCGGCGCACCTGCGCGCCGAGGTCTCGGCCCGCCTGCTGAAGGTTGGCGATCATCTGGTCTTCGGTCTGCGTGCCGGCGGTGACGGCGTTCATCTGGGCGACCACGTCGCTCACGCCGGCGGACAGAACCAGCACGTCGCTGCCGCCGATGGTGTTCGACGCCATGAAGGTGTCGACCTGTTCCTTGATCGTCAGGGTGCTGCTGTTGCCGGCGGCGTCTGGCTTGGCCAGCACGCGCGCGTTGACACGGGCGTAGTCGAAGCCGCCGCTGGACGAAGGCGCCACGCTTTTCGAAAAACGGCTGGCCATCTGCTGAACCCAATTGTTGACGCTGCCGTCGTTCACGCTGTAGGTGGCGCCGGTTTGACCGACGTCACTGAAGGCATCGCCGAAGACCACGAAACGGCTGGGGGACAGGGCGGATTCGGTGGTGCCGGAGCCGCAGGCGGCCAGCAGCGAGGCGGAGGCGCAAGCGGCCACCATCAAGGCGCGTCGCAGGCTGAATAAGTTCATTGATTACTCCAAAGGTCGAAAGAGGGGTTCGGTCGGGCGTCTGCGCGACAAAACGGCAGCGGATAGTTTAACGAGCGTCGCCAAACGCCCGTGGCAAAGCCTTGCGAAGGGGCTTTTGGCAGCCGGTGCCAGCGGCCAATGCCAGGTTTCCGGCCGAATTCCAGCAGGTCAAGCTGAGCGCCCGACGCCTCACGCCGCGGCGGCTCGTTGCAGGCGGTCACGCACGCCTTCCCAGGCCGGGTCGGCCGGCGGCTGCTCCACCCAGATCAGCTGCACGTCGAAAGCGTCAAGCTCGCGCAGCGCCGCGAACAGCTGCTGCGCGGCGGCGTCGGCCTCGGCCGGCATGCGGCGCAGCACCACCTGGGGCGAACGGCTGACCAGCGGCGTGCGCGCATAGACGGCGATGGCCACGCCGGGCATGGGCCCCGCCTCGTTGCCGAGCAGATCGAGCGCCTTCTGCAGCTCGGCGGCGGTCATGAGCCGCACCTTGGCGGCCGGGGCGTAATGCGCCTCGAGCGTGCCGGAGGCGCGGGGGCCGGGGCTGGCCATTTCGTCCTTCGACCGGAGCG
>JAQGNA010000611.1 GCA_028292075.1 Rhodoferax sp.
CTGCGCCGGCCGGCGCCCCGGCCGGGCGCGCACCAGGACGAAGTCCTGCGGGACTGGGCCAGCGCGGCCCGGCCATAGGGAAAGCCATGCCCAAAACGTACACTAGCGTACGGTAACATTCACACGCGGGGCCGCAGCGGCGCCGCTCCGGAGAAACCATGGTACTGACCGAAGACCAGAAGGCCTTGCAGGAGACGGCACGCCGCTTCGCGCGCGAACGCCTGCTGCCCGATTACCAGAAGCGCGAGAAGCTCGGCCTGCTCGATCGTGCGCTGCTGCGCCAGATGGGCGAGCTGGGCCTGATGGGAGTCGACCTGCCGGAGGAGTACGGCGGCCTGGGCACCGATTCCGTCACGGCTGGCCTGATCACCGAGGAACTGGCCTACGGCGACTTCAATGTCAGCGCGGTGCCGGTCGGCATCTCGCTCAATGCGGCCATCCTGATCCGCCATGCACGGCCCGAGGTGGTGCGCGAGTGGGTGCCGCGCATGATCCGGGGCGAGGCGGTGGTGGCCATCTGCCTGACGGAGCCGCGCGGCGGCTCCGACGCGAGCAACCTGCAGTTCAAGGCCCGGCGCGAGGGCGAGCACTACATCCTGAACGGCGAGAAGACGTCGATCACCTTCGCCGACCGGGCCGACGCCTACCTGATCTTCGCCCGCACCGGCAAGCCGGACGAGGGCGCCCGCGGGGTCAGCGCCTTCTTCATCCCGCACGAGGGCACGGCCGGCATCTCGCGCACGCGGTTCGACGACGTGGGCAGCGCCATCATCGGCCGCGGCTCGGTGTTCTGCGACGACGTCAAGGTGCCGCTGAGCCACCGGGTGGGCGACGAAGGCAAGGGCTTCACGCAGGTCATGCAGGGTTTCGACTACAGCCGCGCGCTCATCGGCCTGCAGTGTTGCGGCGCCGCGCAGGCGTCCCTGGACGAGGCCTGGGCCTATTCCAGGGAGCGCGAGGCTTTCGGCCGCCCGATCGGCCAGTTCCAGGGCGTGAGCTTCCCGTTGTCCGAGGGCGAGTCGCAGATCGCCGCGGTGCGGCAGCTGTGCTACCACGCACTCGCGCTGCGCGACGCCGGCCTGCCGCACACGTCGGAGGCGGCGATGTGCAAATGGATGGGACCCCGCAATGCGTTCGACGTCATCCACCAATGCCTGCTCACCTTCGGCCACTACGGCTGGAGCAAGGACCTGCCGCACCAGCAACGGATGCGGGACGTCATGGGCCTGGAGATCGGCGACGGCACGGCCGGCATCATGAAGCAGATCATCGCGCGCGAACGCATCGGCCGGGCCGCCATCCAGTACTGAGCGGAGTCCTGCCATGCCCTACCAATCCGTCTACCGTCCCGGCCTGTTCGCCGGCCAGGCCATCATCGTCACCGGCGGCGGCAGCGGCATCGGGCGTTGCACCGCGCACGAGCTGGCATCGCTCGGAGCCCACGTCGCGCTGGTGGGCCGCACAGCCGACAAGCTGGAGGCCGTGCGCGCCGAGATCGTCGAGGACGGCGGCAGCGCCAGTGCCCACGCCTGCGACATCCGCGACGAGGAGGCGGTGGGTCGCACCATCGACGAGGTGCTGCAACTGCGCGGCCGCCTGGACGGGTTGGTCAACAACGCCGGCGGCCAGTACCGCGCGGCGATGAAGACCATCTCCACGCGCGGGTTCGAGGCCGTGGTGCGCAACAACCTCACCGGCGGCTTCATCTTCATGCGCGAGGCGTACAACCGCTGGATGGAAGGCCACGGCGGCGCCATCGTCAACATCATCGCGGACATCTGGCACGGCTGGCCCGACTTCGCGCATTCGGCCTCGGCCCGCGGCGGCATGCTGACGCTCACCGAAACCGCCGCGTGCGAATGGGCCGCGTCGGGCGTGCGGGTCAACACCGTGGCGCCGGGCGGCATCGCATCCAGCGGGTTCGACACGTACGAGCCGGCCGCCAAGGCCAAGATCCTCGACTTCCCGCCCACGGTGCCGTTGCAGCGGTTCGGCACCGAATCCGAGGTGTCGGCCGCCATCGTCTACCTGCTGTCGCCAGCGGCTGCCTACATCACCGGTTCCTGCGTGCGGGTGGACGGCGGCACGCCGAACAACCGCAGCAGCTACTGGAAGATCGAGGCGCACCAGCGCAACGAGGCTTTCAACGGCTTCCACCGGTCGATCACGCCGGAGCTGCTGCGGCGATGAAGCTCGTGCTGGTGCGCCATGGCCGCCCGGACGAGGACGATCCCGGCCGGCCGCATGACCCACCGCTGCGCGCCGACGGGCACCTGCAGGCGCAGGCCGTCGCGGCGCTCCTGGCGCGCGAAGGCGTCACCCATGTCGTCGCAAGTCCGCAGCTGCGCGCCCGCCAGACGGCCGAGCCCCTGGCCCGGCGCCTGGGGCTGTCCGTGCGCACGATCGATGGCTGGGCCGAGGCGGATCGGGCCGCACCCCGCTACCGGTCCACCGAGACCCTGAGGGCCGCCGGGACGCAGGAATGGGCCCGCTTCCTGGCGGACCCCGTGCGCTACGTCGGCGGTGACCCGGACACGTTCCACCGGGACGTCCTGGCGGCACTGCAGGAGACCATCGCCCTCGGCCCGGAGGCCCGGGTCGCCGTGTTCACGCACGGCCTTGCCATCAACGTGGTGCTGTCGCACGCCTTGCGGCTCGACGGCATCGTCCATTTCGGTCCCGGCTACGGTTCGCTCACGAGATTGCGTGTGCGCGCGGACGGCGGCATCGGCGTTTCCAGCATCAACGAGAGCGGGCACCATGCGCTCGCCTCGCTCGGCAGCCTCACCTCATGAATCCACTTCTGGACGAGGCCGGCCTGGCCACCCGCATCCGCGACTACCTGCGCCGGGAGACCGGCCGGCCGGTGACCGTCGGCACGGTGCGGCGGTTTCCGGTGGGGTTCTCGTGGCTGACGTTCGCCGTGCCGGTGGACGGACTGGACGATGCCGGTGCGCGCGAGCTGATCCTTCGGCTGGGGCCCGACTACGGGCTGTTCGCTCCCTACACCGCCGGTCCGCAGGTGATGGCCATGCAGTCGCTGGAGGGCAGTGCCGTGCCGGTCCCGCGCGTCTACTGGAACAGCGACGATCCGTCGATCCTCGGGGCGCCGTTCCTGTTCTGCGAGAAGGTCGCCGGCTCCACCATCGTGCCGTGGGTATCGCCCAACGAGCCGCAGCTTCCCGACGACTACCGCAAGGCCATCGGCACGCAGTTCATCGATGCGCTCGCCGCCCTGCATGCCGTGGACTGGCGCGACAGGCCGATGGCGGCCATGGCCCACGGCATCACGGCCGA
>JAQGNA010000639.1 GCA_028292075.1 Rhodoferax sp.
CTGGCCACCCTGGCGTTCGGGGCGCTCGGCATGCTCGGTTCGCAAAAACTCGGGCATCTGGCCGGTTATGCGGTGCTGGTGTCCTCCGGCACGCTGCTGGCCGCCATCGGGTTCGGGCAGGCCGGGCTGACCGCCGGCGCGCTCTACTACCTGGTCAGTTCGACCCTGGCGGCCAGCGCGCTCTTCATGCTGGTCGACCTGGTGGAGCGCTGGCGCAACGCCGGCGCCAGCGTCGCGCCGCATGAGCAATCGAACGACGCGCCCTTTCTCAACGCCAGCCTGGAAGACGAGCACGGCATCAGCCTCGACGACGAGGAAGAGGCCTTGATCGGCAAGGCGATCCCCGCGGCCACCGCGTTTCTCGGGCTGTCGTTCATGGCCTGCACGCTGCTGCTTGCGGGGCTTCCGCCGTTTTCCGGCTTCGTCGGCAAGTTTGCCATCCTGACGGCCGCCCTGAACCCGCTCGGTCTCGACCTTTCCACGCGAACTCCGCCCACGCCCGGCGCGTGGACGCTGCTGGCATTGCTCATCACCTCGGGCCTGCTCGGCCTGATCGCCATGAGCCGGGCCGGCATCCGCCATTTCTGGGCCGCCCACGACCGCGGCGTGCCGCAACTTCGCCTGGCCGAAGGTTTGCCGGTGGCAGGGCTCCTGCTCGCCTGCGCGGTGCTGACGGTGCAGGCGGGCAGCGTGATGCGCTACGTGCAGGCCACGGCCGACATGCTGCACACGCCGGCGAGCTACATCAGCGCCGTGCTGTCGTCGCGCCCCCGCCCCGGGCCGACGCAGCAGCGCCTCGGCGATGCGCCGGGCCGTACGGACGCCACACCGATGCCGACCACGCCTGCCGTGCCTTCCATGCCTGCCACATCTGCCACATCGGCCACAGCGCCCTCCGCGCCATGATCAAACGCCTCCTGCCATCGCCCCTGCTGTCCGTTGCGTTGATCGCGCTGTGGCTGCTGCTGAACCAGGCAGTCAACACAGGCACGCTGCTGCTCGGCGCCTTGCTCGCCGTGGCCGTTCCCCTGCTCACCGCCGGCCTCCGGCCCACGCCCGTGCGCATGCGCAGGCCAGGCGTTGCCCTGCGCTTGCTGGCCTCGGTGGCGGCCGACGTGCTGCGGGCCGGCGCCTCCACCGCCTGGGCCTTGCTGACCCGGCCGACGGCGCGGCTGGGCTCGGCCTTCGTGCGGGTGCCTCTCGAGTTGCGTGACCCCAATGGTGTTGCCGCGCTGGCCGTCATCACCAGCCTCACCTCGGGCACGGCCTGGGCCGAGATGTCGCTCGACGGCAGCGTGCTGCTTCTGCACGTGCTGCAGGCCGGCGACGAGGCGGCCGTCGTGCAAGAAATCAAGCAACGCTACGAACGCCCGCTGATGGAGATCTTCGAATGAGCCCATTGCTCGCCTGGTCGCTCAGGATCGCGCTGTTCCTGCTGATACTGGCCATCGCCGTCGCGCTGGTGCGGGTGCTCAAGGGCCCGTCCGCGCAAGACCGCGTGCTGGCGCTCGACTGCATCTACATCAGCGGCATGCTCGCCATGCTGGTGCTGGCCATCACCTACGGCAGCAGCATGTACTTCGAAGCCGCGTTGCTGATCGCCCTCTTCGGATTCGTCGGCTCCATGGCCATGGCTAAATTCCTGCTGCGCGGCGAGGTGATCGAATGATGCTCGCCGACCTGCCACCGTGGTTCGAGCTGGTGACCGCCTTGTTGGTGCTGTGCGGCAGCCTCCTGGCACTCATCGGCGCGGCCGGACTGCTGCGGCTGCCCACGTTCTTCCAGCGGGTGCATGCGCCTACGCTCGGCTCGACGCTCGGCTGCTGGTGCATCGTGCTTGCCACCATCGTCTACTTCTCGGTCCAGGAAAGAAGCCTTTCGGTGCATGCCGTGCTGATCGGCCTGTTCATCGCGATCACCGCTCCGGTGACCACCGTCTTCCTGATGCGGGCCGCGCTGTTCCGCGAAAGGCGCGCTGGCAACCCGGCGGTCCCGCGGAACACAACGCAAACCTGACGTTGCGCTTGCGACTGCCGCCCTCATGCCAGGGCGGCACCGCCGAATCAGGGCACGGCCCGCGCCGCCAGCCGCAGCGACCGGGCTTTCAGCCGGCTGAAATTCAGCCCCACGACGAGCACGCCGCAGGCGCCCAGGCCGATGACCGCGCCGGTGCCCCAATATCCCACCAGCAGGCCCGCCAGCCCGACACCGGCCGCCTGGCCGAGGAAGAAGCACGACGCGAACGCCGACACCGCCGCGCCCCGCCGCTCGGGCGCCATCTGCGTCGCATTGATCTGCAGCGTGTTGTGCAGCATGTAGAAGCCAAGGCCGGCCACGAAGCAGGCCGGCATGGCCCACCACCAGACCGGCGCCAGGCCGATGGCAAGCAACGAGGCCGCGATCAAGAGGCCACCGACGCAGGTCAGGCCAACCTCGCCGAGCCGGCGCACCAGCGTGGCCGAGAAGATCGCAAACAGCAAGCCGCCAAAGCCGTACAGCATGACCATCGACCCGGCGGTCGACAGCGACAGGCCGAACACCGCGTGCAGGTGCGTGGCGATGAAGGCGAACACGCCGTAGAGGAAGGCGCCTTCGAGGAACACCGTGCCCAGCACCACGCGGGCCCAGGGACGCGACAGCACCTGGCCGAATTCCTGCAGCATGCGGGCCAGCGCATTGCCCTCGGCTCGGCGGGTCATGCGGGCCGTGGCTGGCAGCCGCCGGTTCAGGGCGAACAGCGCCACACTCACCAGCACGAAGCCGCCGCCGACCAGCAAAAAGGGAATGCGCCAGCTCAGATGGTCGGCCGCGAAGCCGCCGAGCCACACGCCCGTCGACAGACCGAGAATCTGCCCGATCAGGAAGCGCGCCAGCACCGGTTGCCGCTGTTCGTAAGGCACCACGTCGCCGATGAAGGCCATCGACAGCGGAATCACCGCCGCAGCAGTGGCGCCGGCCAACAGGCGTGCCGCAATCAGCAAAGGGAAGTCGGTGGCCAGGCCGCACAGCGTGGCCGTCACCGCGCAGGCCACGCAGGCCCAGGCGACCACCAGGTACTTGCCGAAGCGGTCACCCAGCGGGCCGAACAGCAACTGCGACAACCCATAGGCCACGGAGAACACGGTGATGACGCTCGCCGCATGCCCCAGCGTGATGCCGAACTGCTCCGCAAAGCTGGGCAGCAGGGCGTCGGTGATGCGCAGCGAGATGGCGCTCAGGAAGGCGGACAGCGACAGCACCACGACAGCGGTGCGCAGGACCGGCGTCTCGTGCGCC
>JAQGNA010000707.1 GCA_028292075.1 Rhodoferax sp.
CAATCCCGCTTCCCTTCGTAGTTCAATGGACAGAACGAGTGCCTCCTAAGTGCTAGATACAGGTTCGATTCCTGTCGAAGGGACCAGTCAGGTCTGCACGGAACGCCCTGGCGGAATCACTGCAAGCCAGCGCGGCCAGTGAACCCGGGCCTCACCAGAAAGCCGCATGCCGTCGCCCCTTGATGGGCTCCAACGGCATCAAGCAGCGCAGCACCTCTGCACCGCTTTCCCTTCATCGTTTTCCCTTCACCGGCCCGGCCAACCCCGCGCTCTTCAATACGCAGCGCCGTGGGAGGCCAGCACCGGGTCCCCTTCGATCGCCGTCGAAGCCCGCCCGTCCACGCCCACCGGCACCTGGCCCACCAGCGTCGTGCGGTAGAGCTGTCGGTCGAAGTCGAGCGCGAAGATGTCGTTCGGCGGCAGGTGTGCCGTCGAACGGTTGTCCCAGAACGCGATCGACCCGGGCTCCCACTTGAAGCGCACGGTGAATTCGCTGCGCACCGCGTGCTCCCAGAGCAATTCGAGCAGCACCCGGCTCTCGCGAGCGTGCAGGCCGTCGATGCGCTTGAGGAAACCGGGGCTCACGTACAGCACCTTCTCGCCTGTTTCAGGGTGCACGGCCACCAGAGGATGCAGGCTGACCAGGCGGTTTTTCTGCACCAGCTGCTGGTACTCGGCCGAGGCCTCTGCACCCGCGGGTGCGGCGAAGAGGTGCTCGCCGCGAAGGCCCTCGACGATGCGCTGCATCGGCTCCGAAAGCGCGTTGAACGCCGCAGCCAGATTGGTCCACTGCGTGTCTCCGCCATAGGGCGGTATCGTCACGCCGCGCAGGATCGAGGCGGCCGGCGGGTTGTGGGCGGCTGTCACGTCGGCGTGCCAGCCGGTCCAGGGGCGCTGCTCCGCCTGGCCGGTGTGGCGGTTGGCCTTGCGGTGCTTGGCGATCGAATACAGCTCGGGGTAGCCCTCGACATGGCCGAACACCGGATGGCCGACGGTCAGTTCGCCGAACTGGCGCGAGAATGCGATCTGCTGCGCGTGGCTCAGATGCTGGTCGCGGAAGAAGACGACCTTCCATTGCAGCAGCGCCGCGCGAATGGTGGCGATTTCTTCGGCGGCCAGCGGCTCTCGCAGGTCCACGCCGGTGATCAGGGCGCCAATGTGGGCCGACTGGGGCAGCACCTCAATGTGCCGGGTGGCGTGCAGGGCCTGCTGCAACTGCTGCTGAATGTCGCGGGGCAAGGGCATGTTCATGGGAGTCTCCGGTGATTGATGGGTGAAAGTCGGGCGGCGGGCCAGCCACCTGTCATTGACGGACGGCGGGGCCGGCCTGGGCCTGGATCTGCTCGGGCTGGTCCTGCAGGCCCAGTTCGGCCAGCAGCGCGCGGGTCTGCACAATCTGCTGCCTCACCGACGCCTGGGTCGCCTCCGGGCCGAGGAACTGCGGCTTCCACTGGTTCACGGCGACGAAGGCCTGCCATTCGGGCAACTGCGTCACGCGCTGCAGCGCCTGCACCCAGAACGCCTTCTGCGCCGGTGTGACGCCGGCCGTGGTCATCACGCCCTGGAACGACTGGCCCACGTAGTCGATTCCCTGCTCTTTCCATGTGGGCGCCTGGGCGAACGCCCCGCCCAGGCGTTCGTCCGAAGCGATGGCGATCACGCGCACGCGGTTGGCCTGCAGATAGGGCAGGAGGTTCGGGGTGGTCGCGGAGACGACGTCGAGGTGGCCGCCCACCAGCGCCGTCATCGATTCGGCCGATGACTTGTACGGCACGACCCGCAAGCCCTGGATCGCAACACCGGCCTGCTTCAGGGGCTGGGCGATGCCCAGGTGGATGTGGTTGCCCAGTGTGGTCGCGATGCCGATCGACAGGCCTCCCGGGTCGCGCCGGAGGCTTGCGATCAAATCCTGCGCATTGCGGATCGGTGAGTCGGCCCGCACCACCACGGTGGTGTACTCGCGGAACAGCGTGGCCAGGGGCGTGAGTTCCTGCAGACGCTGGGGCAACGCGCCCTGGGCGGCGCTGGTGACATAGCTGCTGGAAAGCGTCATCAGCAGGCTGGCGTTGCCAGGTTGGCGCTGCAGCAGGTCCAGCGCCTGGATCGAATGCGCGCCCGAGCGGTTGCTGACCACGAAGCTGTCGGTCAGTCCCTCGCGGGCGAGCAGCTCGGTGAGATTGCGGGCGGCGACATCCAGCGCGGCGCCCGCACCGCTCGGTACGATGAATTCGGGCCGGACGGGCTTCCAGGCGATGTCGACGGCCGGGCCTGGCGGCGCCGCCTGGGTGGCAGTCCAGGCCATCAGCAGGCCGGTGGCCAGGGCTGCGAGGCTGGCGCGGCGGATCAAGAACGTGCGCTTTGTGGGCATGGGGGAATCTCCAGTCGGGTCGCCAAACCGAAAACTGTAGAAACCCGGGGCCGGTGTGCCAACGAAGATTTCCGCATGTGCACATGCGGGAAACGTCCAAGGCGTGCGAAGCGATTCCTCGCTCGATGAAGAGGGCGGTTACAAGAAGTAAGCGTTTGCTACTACCTGACAGCGGAGACGCATAGCGCCGAATCGCTTTTCGGCGTCGCGACCCATGCGCACGCCTGCCGTTGATCCACCTCAAAAATCAGCCTCTGCGCCAGAAGGCGCGTCCGCGATGGTTGAGTGGAATGTCGATTCCAGCATGAGCGGAAGCTGCGAACCACAGAGCCGCTGCCAAGTAAAAACCCGAATTCCCTTTGAATGTTTCCAGCCGTAAACTTTGCTTCAATCCGCCCGCCTATCCCGGTTGGCGGCTTAGTCCTACACGCCGGTGAACTCTTTTCATGCTTAAAGCCAAACTTTTCATCAGCCTCGCCGTGATCGCCGGCATCCATCAGTTCAATGACGCCAGCGCCACGCCAGCGGTGGACGTTCAGCAGGTCATGACGGTGGCTTCGGAAACGCCGGTGATGTCATCCCGTACGGGTGGCCCGCAGGATCTGGCTGGCACCGTCTCCGCGCCGCAACGCTGAAGGCCCGTCCCCGGCGCATCAACGCATCGGCGCATGGGCCGGAGGCGCCAAACTTCAGTCCTCGTGATCCCCGTGCTTGAAGAACAGCACCAACACGGCCAGGATCGCGATGGGAATCGCCACGATCATGGGGAACGCCAGGAACGACAGTGGCGC
>JAQGNA010000289.1 GCA_028292075.1 Rhodoferax sp.
CGAGCGGCCGCACTCGTTTTGTAAAGTCTTCCAGCAGCCCCGCAACAAATACTGGCCCGACCACGCCGACGAGCACCAGCAGCTCGGCAACGTGCTTGTGCCGCTGCACCGCTGCGACGATGGTGGCTGCGACCAGTCCGAGGAACAGCGCGAGCCCGCCGATGCGGGGGGTCACGCTCAGGTGCAGCGCCTGGGGTTCGGACGAGATGCCCGTGCAGGCCCGTCCGATCGCATTGCGCCGCACGATCACGATCGAAATCAGGGCGGAAGTTACGAAGGCGACAAAACAGAGCAGCATTGGATTGGAATTTTCACTGCGGCGCGTCATACGGCTGGCCGCGGCGAAAACGGACGCGCGATAGTCTCACATCCGCGAAATGGTGGATGGCCTTGAAAAGCGTCTGATGAGGCGGGTCAGCCGTAAGAGAGTGTGAAAGAGGTATGCCGCAGTCGGAGCCGGGTTTTTCCGTAGCATCAGGGTCCATGTCCTCGCGGTCGTCCTCTCTGCCACCAGTGGCGCCCCCACCGCGCAGATGGGCACTGGCGACAAGCACACGATTCATGCCGATCGGTGGCGCGGACTGCCGAGGCTCGCTCGTGGCGTCCATCCTTTTCAGTAGCACGGCCGCAACATGTTGCGATGACGCATAGTGATAATGGCATATCGTGGACCTTGCCGCCGCTTACCATGCGTCGAAACCTGACGCGGGTATGCGGGGGGGGGATCCTAGTGCTACCGAAAAATGACACGGGCTATGCTTGATTTCAGCCGACCGGTGACTGTGTCCATTGTGAGTCACCGGCATTGGTCAACCGTCCAGCCGCTTCTTCGCCAGTTGAGTACGTGGTGCGCCGCTTCCATCGAGAAGGTCATCCTCACGCTGAACGTGCCAGAGCCGGTGAGCATCGACAGTGACCTCGCCTTTCCCGTGGAGGTAATCAACAACTCGCGCCCCCGCGGTTTCGGTGCGAATCACAACACCGCGTTCAATCAACACGCGGCGCCATGGTTCCTCGTGATGAACCCGGACATCCGCGTCGAGTACGACGTGATCTCGGCGTTGCTGGGCCGCGCGCAGGGCAAGACTGCCCTGCTCGCCCCGCGCGTGCTGGAACCTGGCCGCACGGACCCTGAGCCTTTTCGGACGCTTGTGACGCCGGCCGAACTGGTTCGACGCCGCACGCATGGCCATCTGCCGCCGCCGATTCCCAGCTGGGTGGCCGGCATGTTCATGCTGTTTCGCTCGGATGCCTATCGCAAGGTGCGCGGTTTCGACGAACGCTTCTTCATGTATTGCGAAGACGTAGACTTGTGCGTACGGCTGCAGTTGCAAGGTTGGAAGCTGCAGGTGGCGACCGATCTGGTCGTGCTCCACGAAGCGCAGCGCGACAGCCATACTTCCCTGCGAGCGCTGCTCTGGCACATGTCCAGCTTCCTGAAACTGTGGACTTCCGACGCCTTCTGGGAATATCTGGAGCTGCAAAAAAGCTGGAGCGAATTCTCGCAGGGTCCTTCGGTGGTGCTATCGGGGTCGCGCCACGCACAGTCCACCGTCGCGGAGCCGGACAGCGTCCACAGCTAGGCACTTGCGTCCTGTGCGGCGTCGAAGCGAGCCTCCCAGGAGTTGGCCGCGCGAAAGGCCTCGAGGCCTTCGACTTCGGTGGGCGCCGCCAGTGCCTGCTCCAGGGTACCGCCTGCCCCGTCCCGACTGGGGAGGACGAAGACGCCGCGGTCCTCGCGCGCATGGCGCGGCATTTCGCCAAATGCCGTGGTCACCACCGGCACGTTCAACGCGCGGTACTCGTAGTACTTCACCGGATCCACCGCTGCGGTCAGGGTATTGCGTTCGAACGGGATCAGGCCGACGCCGAAGCGCGCCATCTGCCGCATGGCATCCGCATGGGAGCAGGCAGGCCGCAACTCGATGTTGGCCGGCAGGCGGGCTGGCCGGACGCCATGCAAGGGTCCCACGAGGAGAAAGCGCAGATCGCTTCGCCCTCGCGCCAGGGTCCGCACCATGTCCCAGTCGAACCACCCCGCCAGCGTGCCGACATAGCCCACCAAGGTGGAATCACGCTGTCCGCGCAGCTCCGACACCTTCAGCAACGAGCGGGGATCGCAGGCATTTCCCACCAGCAGAACGCGCGCCGCGCCCAAGGCCGCGAACTTGGCCTGCAGGCGCGACGACGAGGCCTGCACCACGTCGACCTCGCGGGCGATGCACCGCTCCACGGCGGCCATTGCATGCGCCGACAAGCCACGATGGAAGGCTGGAAAGTCGTCCATCGCATCGTAGACCATGCGGCTGAAACCAGTGGCGCGCAGCACCTGCAAGGCAAGACGTGAAGGTTTTCCGATCACGAGCTCGCAGGAGCCGGTGGCGGCGAATCCTTCGATTCTGCGCAGGACGTCTCTCCACAGCAAACCATTGAGTGCCGTTCCACCGGGCAAGGGTTCGATCGGCAACGCTCGCACGGCCACTACCTCCAGCCAATGTGGCACCGGCTGGCCTGGCATCGTCGCAGGGGCACTCAGCCGGTGCAGATCAGACGGGCCAGGCAGGCGCGACGGATAAGGCTCCACCCAGAGGACGCGGCCTCCATGGCGCGCGTGGTGCCACTCCACGAACTTGTGCGGCCGCTGCGCGAAGTCAGCCCACCGCACGGGGGACAGGTACACCAGTCCGCTCAAGCGAAGTGATCCAGTAACACCTTAGCGATCCGGCCAGCGGCCTTGCCATCGCCATATGGGGACACGCCGCGCGCCATGCGGGCATAGGCAACCGGGTCGTCCAGCAGCTCCTGCGCCGCCCGGACTATCGCGTCCTGGTGCGGGCCGACCAGCCTGACCACGCCCTCGTCTACCGCTTCGGGCCTTTCGGTTTCGTCGCGCAGCACCAGTACCGGCTTGCCAAGTGCCGGCGCCTCTTCCTGCACTCCTCCCGAATCACTGATGATGAAATGAGCGCGCTTCATGGCTGCCACGAAAGGTGCGTAGTCGAGCGGCTCGCAGAGGATGAAGTTGGGCAGTCCGCCAAGCACCGGATAAGCGACGTCTTTTACATTCGGGTTCGGGTGCACCGGATAGACGAATGTCACTGTCGGATTGCGCTCGGCCAATATGCGCAGTGCCGCGCACACTTCCCGAAACGGGGCGCCGAAGTTCTCGCGCCGGTGCGCCGTCACCAGCACCATGCGCCCGCCTTCGGGCACGGCTACTGTAAGAGGCAGGTCGCGCTGCGCCGTCATCAACAATGCGTCGATCACCGTGTTGCCGGTGACGATGATGTCCCTGGCGCGCGTACCTTCGTTCAACAGGTTTTGTTCGGAGCTTCGGGTCGGGGCAAAGTGCCACTTGGCCAGCCGGCCGGCGATCACGCGGTTGGCTTCTTCCGGGAAGGGGTTGTGCAGGTCGCCGGTGCGAAGGCCGGCTTCGACGTGGCCCAGCGGGATCCGGCGGTAGAAGCAGGCCAGCGCCACCGCCATGACCGTGGTGGTGTCGCCCTGGGCCAGGACCGCATCGGGCTGCTCGGTGGCCAGCACATCGTCGAGCGCCAGCAGCAGCCGCGCCGTGAGTTCGGGTAACGCTTGGTTGGGCCGCATGATGTCGAGGTCGATGTCGGGCTTCAGAGAGAAGAAGTCCAGCACTTGGTCAAGCATCTGGCGGTGCTGCGCGGTTGCGAGGATTCGGCAATTGACACGGCCCGACTGCCGCAGCGCCAGAATGACTGGCGCCATTTTGACGGCCTCGGGTCGCGTGCCTACAACGCAGAGGACCTTGGGGAGCATGTTGTTCTTCACTGGCGGGATCGGGCGATCAGGCGCCCGATACGATCGGCGTTGGCCATCAAAGTGAGGGTGTGCGATTTCTCGGGAAGTGCCGGGAGGCAGGCGCCATCGACCACGAACACTCCGGGCAGGCCATGCACTTCACCGGCGGTGGAGGTCTGGCCGGCGACCGGTTCGGGCGTCATCGGGAGCGTCCCAGCGTAGTGTATGTCACTGCCCGGACGGCCCGCCGTGAAGCTGCCCGGCAGCATCCAGGCCCCGAGGCGCCACCAGGCGCGCGCCAAATCGCTGCGCGCCCGTGCCAGCACGCGGTCCGCCTCGGGCGGCTGTCGGCCGTCGACGCGCAGTTGGCCGTCCGCGGCAAGCGACACCTGCGCGTCCGAGAGATCGCCCGGCAGGAACAGGTTGCCCACCAGGCAAGACCCGAGCAGATGGCGCAGAAGTTTCATGCCGGAACGCCGGCCCAAGGGCAGGTGGCGAGCGAACTCCCACATCGGCAGCCCAGTCGTAGCGAACGTCGAGCCGAAGCCTTTGCCACCACCGTCCAGGTCGAGCGTGAAAGCCAGCTGGCCGAGCCCGAAACCGCGCTCGCGCGCTTGGCCGAGGCGGGCGGGCAGCCAGAGCAGGAATGCCGCGGTCGGTGCCGACAGCAAGCGCAAGGACTGGGTGGAGCGCAGGGCGCGGAGCACCAGTGCGGAGGTCGCAATGGTGCCGGCGGCGACCACCAGCTTCGGAACGGTGAGTGTCACAAGCTTGCCGTCCTCGCCCAGCGCATGCACGGCCCAGCCAGAATCCGCCCTTTCGAATCCATGCACGACGGTACCGGGCATCCATGTGAAGTTCGGTTGGCGCCGCAGACGCTCGAGGTCTTGCGACGCGGAATACATGGCGCCCCGGTGGCACCCGAAAAGGCAGTTGCCCGAGAGGTCGCAAGCGCGCCGGCCGTCGCGGTCCGCTCCGATCACCGCCACCCGTGGCCGGCCGAGCCGGAAGCCGTCGGCATTCAGTCGTGGGCGCGCGCTCTGGTAGCGCCGCAGCAGCAGTTGGTTGGCGCTGTCCATCGGCAGGGGTGCTGCGGCGATGTCGTCGAGGCCGAAGTAGGCCGACAGGTCGTCGTCGGCTCCGCCGCTGATCCCCATGCGACGCGCCACTGCTTCGTACGAGGCGTCGAGTTCGGACACGGCGAACGGAAAACGGCCTTCTTCCTGCGTGAAGCGGGCGACGCCACAGCCCCAGGCGTTGGTCAGGCCGCCGGCGGCCATCGAACCGACGGCGATGAAATCCTGCGCTGCCACGCGGTTGGCGGCGGCAAAGCCCTCGAAGGCAAAGGCCAGCGGCGGCGCCCGCAGCTTGGGCGACACCGCCTCGCGCAGCCGCAGCGCATGGAAGTCGCTGCCCACCATCCAGCGCCATTGCTGCGGGTCGTTGGCGCGGGCCTGCAGGAATTCCTGCTGCGGCGGCGGCTGGCGGGGCGTGCGGCCGCCGTCGACCATCGCTACCCGCAGCCCGGCCGCCAGCAGCGGGAAGGCCGCGGACACGCCGGCCGCCCCGCTGCCGATGATCAGGATGTCGAAGTTGCTGTTGTTCAAGGCCTGCGTCCTCAGCGCCACCGCAACAGCGGACGGAGGGCCGGACCGGTCGCGCGCCAGAACATTTCTGCGGCGACCGCCGCCGCGAGGCCAAGTCCTGCCGAGAAAAAGCCCGAGGCAACGCCGAGCCCGAGAAAGCGGCGCGCACCCTGCGGAGTGGCTTCGGCCAACGCGGTGGCGCAATCCAGCCGCCAGCCGAACTCCGCGCCCTGCGCGCCGCGGCCTTCGAGGCAGCGCAGCGTGCCCGGTGCCCAGCTCCCGAGGAGCGGCAGGCCCAGCACGCTGCCGCCGCGCAGGCGCTCGATCGCCCGCGCGTGCCGCCGCACCAAACCAGCGTCGGCCGCTTCGCCCAACACGTACCGAAGCAGAGTAGCGCTTTCCCGCAGCAGCAGCCTGCGGCGCGTGCCCATGCCCTGCTCCAGCGGGCGCAGGGTAAGGCCGAGCGCCGCCAAGTCGGCAGCCGAATCCATGGGGGCCAATGCGAACAGCGAGGCGAGCCGCTCCAGCGGCGCGACCCGGCCGCCGCTGAGCGCCCGGGCGGCGGTGACGAGGACCACCGGCACCGGCACGAACAGCCTCGCGCGACGCAGGCGCTGCTGCGCGATGGCACGCAGGAAGCGGGTGAACGTGACGGGCTCGGGTGCGCCGATCGACAGCACCCGACCGCTGAATCCAGGCCGCTGCGCCAAGGCCAGCAAGCCCAGCGCAAGGTCGTCCACGTGCACTGGCTGGATGCGCGGCGCCGGCAGGAACGCAGGCAGCAGGGGCAGCCGTTCGACCATTCCCACCATCGTGCCGAACAGCGCGCGCGGGGCACCGCCGTACACCTGGCCTGGCCGCAGCACCGCGCCGCCGGCGGCCAGCACGGCCTGCTCGATCTGCCATTTGTTGCGGCCGTAGGCGGTGGGTGCATCCACCCGCGCGGTCTGGCTTGAAACGAAGACGAAGCCGGCCCCGGCCTGCTGCGCGGCATGTAGCAATGCGCGGGCCGACGCCACTTCGCGAAGGTCAGTGTCGGCACGGCCAGCGCCAGTGGTGTCGGCAGCCAGGTGCAGTATCAGCCCGATGCCAGCCGGCAGCTGCTCTACGGTCGGTGCAGCTAGGTCGAAGCGATACCAGTCGTATCCAGGTAGTGCGCGGCGGCCGGCAGCCACCACTTCATGGCCGGCCAGGGTGAAGGCAGCCGTCACCCGCTTGCCGATGTAGCCACTAGCGCCGGTGACGAGGACCCTCACGCGCCGAGGCCTTTCTCGGCCGGCCCTTCCGGCTTGACAGGTGTGAAGACCACCAGCTTGCTGATCCAGTAGGTGCCCGCCACGATCACCAAATCGGCGATGAACTTGGCGATTACCGGCTGCGTAATACAAAGCATCAGCAAGGCCAGGAGGCCGGAAGACAGCGGGATGTTCAGCGCCAGCAGCGCGAAGTAGCGAACGCCCTGGCCCATCGTGTTGCTGCGCTCCCCGGTGCCGAAGGTGAACTGACGATGCAGGGCGAATGCGAACAGTCCGGCGGCGATCTTTGCCATAACGTTAGCCACCAGCGGCCCTGCTACGCCGCTCGCCAGGAACAGCAGGAACCCCCCCATGTCGATGCCGTACGCGGCCAGCTGCACCAGCCCGTAGCGAACGAAGGTCATGCCGCACCGTGCCGCTTGCGCAGCACCACCACGTGGTGCAGCCCGAGCCAGCGCCGCACCGGCGCCAAGCACCATTGGGCGCAGCCGACGGCCGGGCTCATGAAGTCAGGCAGCAACTGGCGGAAGTTGAGGCCGCCCGAGAGCAGGTACTTCATGTAGTTGCCCACTGGCGCCTGATGCACGATCTCCAGCAGCGGGTGCCGACGCTGGAACTCGGCCCGGTCGCGTTCGAACACGATGTAGCTCAGGGCCTGGTTGGCGCCATTCATGGGGCCGGTCACCGGCGTCCGCCATTCCAGCGCATCCTTGTCGAAGCCCTCGGTGCGGAACAGTCGCTTGAACAGGAAGGAAGCGGCCGGGCCGTGGTAAGGCTCCAGCAGCACAGCACCGCCGCCCGGGACCAGCACCCGCTCCAGCTCTGAAAAAAAGGCGTCCGGATCAGGGAAGTGGTGAAAGCAGTTCTGCGCGAAGAAGACGCGCACCGAGCGATCCGGCAGGTCCATGGCCTGCGCGTTCAGCACCCGGTCCAGGGCCGGGCCGGGCACGACGTCGGTCGAGATCACGTCTGGATATGTGTCGCGCATCGGCGCCACGCCGGCGCCGAGTTCGATCCGGGTGCCCGCGCCCGACAGGTAGCGGCGATCGAGCCGGTCGAACAGCCGGTGAAACTCCTGGAACACTTCGCGCAGCATGCGCTTGCGCGCCAGCATGCGCGCATGTTGGGTGAGGCGGTCGGCGCCGTCCACGTCCACTTCGCGCACCGTGGGGTCGCGCAGCCAATCGAGCAACAGTCTCATGTTTTTGGCTTTCCCGCGCGGCGCCGCAGGTGGCGCACGCGACGCGGCACTGAGGCGATGTCCTGCCCGAGGAAGGCCAGCACTAGCTGCACGCCCATCAGCACCGGCAGGGCGGCGAGCATCACGGTGCCGGCGGCGGTCGGTACGCCGGCGCGGGCCGATTCCAACCAGTTCCAGCCGCCGAACAGCACGCCGAACAGCAGCAGCACCAGCCCCAAAGGCAGTTCGATAGAGGCCAGCGACATGTCGCGCAGATAGTAGTTGTAGAAAATCCGCTTGCAGAAGTTGCGCGCGTGCTTGACCAGGAAGTCGACGACGACGCGCGAGATCTTCAGGTGGCTCGTTTCGTCGGCGTAGCGCGCCTGCATGGGCACGTCGACCACGACGGCGCGCGCGATGTTGAGCCGGAACAGGATGTCGGTTTCGAAGAAGTAGCGCTTGCTAATCTTGGCCAGCGGCAGTTGCCGCACCAGGTCGGCATGAATCGCGGTGTAGCCGTTGGTGGGATCGAACAGATCCCAGTAACCGGTGGACAGCTTGGCCATCAGCGACAACACGGCGTTGCCGAACACCCGCACCCGCGGCATGCCACGCAGCTGCTCGAGGTCGTAGAAGCGGTTGCCCTTGGTGTAGTCGGCCTCGCCGAGCAGGATCGGCTCGACGAAGCTGTCGATCAGTTCCGGGTCCATCTGGCCGTCGCCGTCGACCTTCACGATCACGTCGGCGCCGTCGGCCGCCGCCTGCGTGTAGCCCGCCATCACGGCGCCGCCGACGCCCTGGTTCTCGGCGTTGTAAAGCACGCGCACCCGTGGGTCGCTCCCTTCGCGTTCCACCAGCCGGCCGGAGCCGTCGGGGCAAGCGTCGTCAACCACGTAGATGCGCCAGACGTGCGGGGGCACCGCGGCGATCACGCCCAGCACATGGCGCGTCACGCGGAACGAGGGGATCACCACCGCAATGCGTGGCGCCGCTTCCGCCGCGGCCGCCGGGGCGCCGCGGCCGCTGCCGACGGTGGTCGAAGAGAGAAGTTCTGCCGTGTCTGGCACCGGATGACTCTGTGAAGGACTGCGGGTGAGAAGGACGCCGGAATGGATTGCCATCTTAACGGGAGGCCTGACAAGGACGAAACGTTGAGCGCTCCCACAGCGCCCTCAACTGCTTCCACGCCAACGTGCGGGGTGTGGCGGTGTGCGGGTGCCGACTGCTACGGCTGAGTGAAGTCCATGGCGTCGGCGTTGCCAGGAGTATGCCGCTTGCAAGCGGTGCAGAAGTAGCCCAGGGGGTCCTCGCGCCCTCCCAGTTTGAAAGCGAGTGACACGTGCGCAATGGCAAGCATCAAGCCTGCGAAGGCGCCGAACAACAAGCCGAAAGGCAGCGTCACCAGGAAATTTCTCGGTGCGACGGCTTTCAGCAGCCGAATGGCCAGCACCACGAGCTTGTTGGCAATCACCGCGATGTCATCGCCACGCTCCTCCACCGTGATGTCCGTGAATCCATGCGTCGCCAGCATCAACTGCAGCCGCTCCCGAGTGAACCGGTGAAAGTCGAACGGAATGTGGTGGCGGCGCGCCGACCAGGGCACCGTCAGCAGCAGCGGCGCACCAGCCTTGAGGACGCGGGCAATCTCCGCCATCAGCGCGTCCGGATCGCGCGCGTGCTCCAGCACTTCCACGCAGAGCGCGGCATCGAAAGCCTGCGACGGGAATGGAATGGTCTGTCCGTCGTAGTAGGTAATGTCCTGGCCGCCCGTCATGCCGAAGTCACCCGCGTTCGCCACGTCGAGTCCCATGTACCGGCAGTGCGCTGGCAACCAGCCGCGCCACGGGGCCTGGCCGGCGCCGACATCGAGCACGGTACCCGGGGGGAGCTTCGCGAGCGCGGGGCGCAGCGCCTTGACGATCGTCGCCAACTGCAGGTCCACCGCGCAGCGCAGTGCGAATCTCCACGGAGAGGCGCCGGGGACGGTGACGGGTACGGGCTTGAAGCCTTCGGTTTCCGCGCGGTTCATGCTGCTTGATCCCCAGTGAATACCAGGAAGCGCATCATGAGATACGACATGACTGCCAGGGGAATCGTAACAAGTGCCTGGGCCTGGATCACGCCCAGGGCCTTGCGCGACAGCAGCTCGATGAGTCCGAGATTGACCAGGTAAACGACGGCATAGCTGAGGACGAACTTCGGGAAGTTGCGCCAGGACAGCTGCCGGAACGCATAGCCTCCGATGGTCACGTAATTGAACACCAGACCTGCGAGGACGCCCGCCAGGATCGCCCCCCAGACCGGCACGCCCGCGAGGATGGCGGCGGAATAGACGACAAACCCGAACACAGTGTTGGCGGCTCCCGCCAGCACGAAGCGGGCGGCCGTATGCCGTCCGAAGAAATGCCGCAGCCTCTCGATCACTGGTTGCTACCCGCGGCCGCGCCTGGCTTGCGGCCGGCGGCAATGAGATTGCCGACGTTGGCTGAAAGCTTCCACCGCGCGAACCCGGTCTTGCGCACCACCAAGTCTCCCGCGCGCTTGAGGACTGCTGGCACCGGCGTCAAGCGCATCCAGTACCGAAGCGAATAGCGGTTGCGGAACGCATGCACGTGGAACTGCTCGTAGCCGACCGCCTGGAACAGCTTGCGCAGGCTGTCCCTGGAGAACAACTGCAGGTGCTCGATGTCGATGATCGGCGACCGGCGGCCGAGCAACCGGTTGACAGGCGCGCGGTAGTCGTGGGTGACTGTGACGAACGCGCCCCCCGGGCGCAACAGGCTGAACGCGGCGCGTGCAACCGCATCGGGTTCGCGGACGTGTTCCATCGTCATGAAGCAGCAGATCAGGTCAAAGGATTCCGGGGCGAAGTCCGCCGCGTCGAACATGCCCGGGCGAATCCACGCCTGGCGGTGCGGTGGTGCCGCTGCGATGGCGGCGGTAGATGGTTCGACCCCCACGAGCTCCGTGAAGCCCTCCCGTTGCAAGTGTTCGAGGAAGATGCCGGTCCCGGTGCCGATCTCCATCGCACGCTGGCGGGAGCCGAGGCCGGCCAGCAGCGGCCGGATGGCCCGAATGTAGGCGGCGGCGGCGTCGTTCGCTTCCTCGGAGCTGTCGTAGCTGGCGGTGTGGTAGGCCCGCGCGAGTTCGTCCGCGCCAGGCGGCTCGTCGGCGTACACCAGGTCGCAGGTGGGGCATTGCACCAGCCTGTGGCACATGAACTCGGGCACCTTGCGCGAGGCGAAGCTGAACTCGGACAGCCGCGACCGGTCCAGGTTCTCTTCCAGGAACAGGCGGGCTTGCGCCGAAGGGGTGGCGCACACAGGACAGGAGCGCGCAGTGGCTTTCTGCATGCTCAGTAGGCCTTGCCATCCGGCAGGAGGTCCGTGGACTTGCCGTTGCGGATCAGTGCGGCCCGAATCAGGCGTGGGCGCCCCTTGACCTCGGCCATGATTTTTGCGATGTACTCGCCGACCAGGCCGATGGCGAACAGGTTAAGCGAGCCGAACAGCAGGATCAGGATCAAAAGGGTGGTCACGCCGCGCGGCGCGATGTCCGGGAAGAACAGGCGCAGCAATGCGGCTACGACCGCCACGAAGATTGAGACCCCCAGCAGCACCACCCCCAAGCTGGTCAGCATGGTCAGCGGCGCGTTGCTGAAGGAGAAGATGCCCTTCTTGGCCCAGTCGACATTCTTCAGGAAGCTGTTGGTGGTGACACCGAACATCCGTTCCGGGCGGATGTAGTCGACACCTGTCTGGCGAAAGCCCACATACGCCCGCAGCCCGCGCACGAACAAGTCGCGTTCGGGGCAGTTCAGCAGCCAGCCCACGACGCGCCGGTCGATCAACGAAAAGTCGCCGGCATCGAGCGGGATCTTCACGTAGCTGAAAAGCGCAAAAAGGCGGTAGAACGCCTTGTACATCAGTCCCCAGTACCAGGGCATGTCGCGCTTGATCCGGCGTCCGAAGACGACGTCCGAGCCCTCTTCCCACCTGGAATAGAACTGCTCGATCAGCTCCGGGGGGTCCTGGAGGTCACCGTCCAGCAGGACCACCGCATTCTTCGTTGACAGCTCCATGCCACTGCGAAACGCCATTTGCGAGCCGAAGTTGCGCGAATGGGTTATGCCCAGCACGCGCGGATCGCGCTCGCTGATCTCGCGGATCACATGCGCGCTGTTGTCGGGGCTGCCGTCGTTGACGAAGATGATCTCGTAGTCGATACCCAGCTTGCGGAAGGTGTCCGTCAGGCGCTGGTGCATCACCGGAATCGCCGGTTCGTCCTTGTAGCAGGCGATGATGGCCGACACGCTGCGCTTGCGATTGCCGCCGCTCTTCTTCGTGAGCGTGGTCATCTCCGCATCGGACAGGCTGGCCACCCAGTCCGCCGTGGCACGCAGGCCTTCGCGCAGGCTCACCTGCGCATGCCAGCCGAGTTGCTCCTGGGCTTTGCGCGGGCAGGCGTACCACTCGGCCAGGTCCCAAGCACGACCTTCCATGGTGCCGAAGCGCGGCGCTTCGGCGACCGCGAATTCCTCTCCGACCACGCTGGCAAGTTCCTCGATCGTGGTCTTGCTGCCGGTGCCGATGTTGAAGTGCTCGCCGTAGAAAGAGGGATTCATCTTGGCCGCGGCCAGGATGAAGGCGGCACAGACGTCGTCGACGTGCACGAAATCGCGCGAGGTGCGGGGGTCGACGAATGGCGGCAGCGTGCCCTGCAGCGCCTTGCGCAGCACGTTGGGGATCAGGCGGGAGGTGTCCTCCAGCGGGCCGTAGACCGAATACAGGCGCAGGTTCACGCAGGGGAATGCATTGTGCTTGCCGACGAACGACAGGTAGTT
>JAQGNA010000743.1 GCA_028292075.1 Rhodoferax sp.
GTGGCATCGGAACCGCCACCTTTGGCGCGGTGCTGCTTTACGCCCTGTTGAACCGCCGGGGCGCTGCAAGCCACTGAGCGCACCCGGGGCACGCCGCCATTCGGTCAGGCGGGCGGTGCCTGCGGCAGCGCCGCCAGGTCTTCGGTGGAGGACTTCGGCCCGCCTGGCTTTTGCTGACAGTTGGTTGTGGGAACGAGGAATTCGCGACTGATGTGCGCGCCGAGTTCGTTCACGCGATCGAGGAACTGGGTCAGAAACGCATGCAGGCCGGTGGCCAGGATCTCGTCGATCCGGGCGTACTGCAGGTCGGCGCGCAGCTTGCCGGCGCGCCGCAATGTTTCGCTCGAAGGGTTGCTCGACACCAGGCCGAGGTTGTCGAGCACTTCGTTCAGGCAGCCCAGCAGCGACCGTGGCATGTCCTGGCGCAGGATCAGCAGTTCTGCAACGCGCTCGGGCTTGATCACGTCACGGTAAACCTTGCGGTAAACCTCGAACCCCGACACGCTGCGAAGGATCGCGCTCCAGTGGTAGAAGTCGTACTCCTGGTCCTTCTCGCTGGCCGCGCCGTAGAAGTCGCTCTCGACCGCGTGAAACTTGACGTCGACCAGGCGCGCGGTGTTGTCGGCGCGTTCCAGGAAGGTGCCCAGCCGTGTGAAGTGGAAGGCCTCGTCTTGCAGCATGGTGCCCAGCGTGACGCCGCGCGAAAGGTGCGAGCGAAACTTTACCCATTCGAAGAACTGCGCCGGATCGGCCTCGAACTCGCCGGCCTTGAGCATGCGGTTGACGTCGAGCCAGGTGGTGTTCAGCGTCTCCCAGACCTCGGTGGTCAGCGTGCCCCGCACCGCACGCGCGTTCTCGCGGGCGGCCCGCAGGCAGGAGATGATGCTGGACGGGTTCTCTTCGTCCTTCACCATGAACTCCATCACCGCCTTGGAGGTGATGTCGCCATGTTTTTCCTTGTAGGGATTCAGCAGCTCGCTGATCGACAGGATGCCCTGCAGCCCCACCTGGGCCACGGCGGCGGACTGCGGCAGCAGGGCGGTCTGGTAGTTGATGTCCAGCATGCGCGCGGTATTCTCGGCGCGCTCTGTATAGCGGGACATCCAGAAAAGATGATCGGCGGTTCTTGAAAGCATGTTCTTTTTCCTGGGACCGTTGCTTACGATTGGGATTGTGTCTGCGTGGCAGCGGGCACGGTGGCCGGTACGGTGTCGTCTTCCAGCACCCAGGTGTCCTTGGTGCCGCCGCCTTGCGACGAATTCACTACCAGCGAGCCATCTTTCAGCGCCACGCGGGTCAGGCCGCCGGGCACGGTCTGCACCGTCTTGGCCGACAGCACATAGGGGCGCAGATCGATATGGCGCGGCGCAATGCCACTTTCCACGAAGGTCGGACAGCTCGAAAGGCTCAGCGTCGGCTGGGCGATATAGCCGCTCGGGTTGGCCAGCACGGCGGCGCGGAATTCCTCGATCTCGGCCTTGGTGGCGGCCGGGCCGACCAGCATGCCGTAGCCGCCGGCGCCGTGCACTTCCTTGACCACGAGGTCCTTGAGGTTGGCCAGCGTGTACGCCAGGTCGTCCGGGTTGCGGCACATGTAGGTCGGCACGTTGTTCAAGATCGGCTTTTCGCCGAGATAGAACTCGATCATTTTCGGCACGTAGGGGTAGATCGACTTGTCGTCGGCCACACCGGTGCCGACACCGTTGCAGATGGTCACGTTGCCGGCGCAATAGGCCGCCATGAGGCCGTCGCAGCCCAGGGTGGATGTGGGGCGGAACACCTGCGGATCGAGGAAGTCGTCGTCGACGCGGCGGTAGATCACGTCGACCCGCTTCGGGCCGCGCGTGGTGCGCATGTAGCAGAACTTGTCCTTGACGAAGAGGTCCTGCCCTTCGACGAGTTCGATGCCCATTTGCTGCGCCAGGAACGCATGCTCGAAATACGCGCTGTTGTACATGCCCGGCGTGAGGACGACGACGGTCGGGTCGGCGGTTGCGGCCGGTGCGGAGGCGCGCAGTGTCTCGAGCAACAGGTCGGGGTAATGCGCGACCGGGGCCACGCGGTGGCGGTTGAAGAGGTCGGGAAACAGCCGCATCATCATCTTGCGGTCTTCGAGCATGTAGCTCACGCCGCTCGTCACGCGGAGGTTGTCTTCCAGTACGTAGTACTCGCCCTCGCCCTTGGCATTGGGGGCGCGCACGATGTCGACACCGGAGATGTGCGAATAGATGTTGTTGGGCACGTCCACGCCCATCATCTCGGGGCGGAACTGCGCGTTGTTGATGACCTGCTCGCGCGGGATCAGGCCGGCCTTGAGGATCTCCTGGTCGTGGTAGACATCGTGGATGAAACGGTTCAGGGCGGTGACGCGCTGCACCAGGCCCTTTTCCATGCTGCCCCATTCATGGGCCGGAATGATGCGGGGAATCAGGTCGAACGGAATGAGGCGCTCGGTGCCGGAGCCATCCTCGTCCTTGGCGCCGTACACGGCAAAGGTGATGCCGACGCGGCGGAAGATCATTTCCGCTTCCTCGCGCCGCTTGGCCATCATGTCCCCGGGTTGCTTGGCGAGCCAGGCGTCGTAAATCTTGTAGTGGTCCCGGATCTGCTCGCCGTTCGAGAAGAACTCGTAAGGCAGCTTGGTGTACATCTCGTCAAATTTCTGCATAAGTTCCATCTCCTGAAAACAAAGAATAGCAAGTTGCACGCCAGGCCTGCCTGCCGGCCCGCCTTGATCGGCCCGGCTCCGGCAAACGAAGCCCCGCTGCACACGAGATATCCACCTGATCGGCCTTCGTCGGCAGCCCAGCGGGATGGTCTCCACACCCCCGCGCTGCCCGCGAAGCGATCATCGTATACCGCCAATCGGCCCCTCCATTCGCGAACGCCAGGCGCAGACTTATTTTTTTGCGATCGCGACGGCATTCGCGCGCGGCGCCATGCGGTGCTGCCAGTACCTTTGTTGCAGGTCGCGCTCACAATGCAATTCGGCCGGCAGAGCCGACGACCAGGACATCGCGCCGCAATGCGCCGAGTCGACCACCTGGATGCCTCGTTCGTCGTAACGCGCCAGCACGGGCGGCGCCGGATGGCCGAAGCGGTTGCGGTAGCCCGCCTGCACCAGGGCATACCGCGGCTGCACGGCGTCGAGGAACGTCGCGCTGCTGGAGGTCTTGCTGCCGTGGTGGGGAACCAGCAGCACGTCGGCCCGCAGCCGCTCGGGCACGTCGACCACGAGACGCGTCTCCTGTGCCTTTTCGATGTCGCCCGCCAGCAAGGCGGTGTGCAGGCCGTTCGAGATGCGCAGCACGCAGCTGACGGCATTGGGCTTGTCCGGTCGCCCTGGCGCTGGCCCAAGTCCGGGTGCGTCGGGCGTCCCGCCGTCGTGTGTCAACGGGTGAAGAATTTCGAACGCGATGCCGTCCCAAAGCCAGCGTTGGCCGGCCAGGCAGG
>JAQGNA010000004.1 GCA_028292075.1 Rhodoferax sp.
CTGAACGCGCGGGAGCGCCAGGTGATCGACCACCACATCGTAGCGACCAACCGCATGCTGGAACAGGTGCCATGGCCCAAGCACCTCAAGAACGTGCCCGAATACGCCGGCGGTCACCATGAGCGGATGGACGGCCGGGGCTATCCGAAGGGGTTGACGCGTCACCAGATGTCGCTGCAGGCCCGCATGCTGGGCATTGCCGACATCTTCGAGGCCCTGACCGCGCATGACCGCCCGTACAAGCCGGGCATGAAGCTGTCAAAGGCGCTCGAGATCATGGTGCGTTTCAACAAGAACGGCCACATCGATCCGGACCTGTTCGACGTGTTCATGCGGCAGAAGATCTACCGCCAATATGCCGAGCGCTTCATGGCGCCGGAGCAGGTGGACATACCGGCCGACTACACGCCGCCCGGCTACGACGCGGCCAACGACGCGCGTTCCGAGCCCGGCAACGACCCGATGCCGCTGGGCACGGGCGAACTGCCTATGTTGCGCGCGGTCACGACAGTTTTTTGACCAGCACCTGGCTCTTGCGGTCCCAGTTGTACTTGCG
Organism: Rhodoferax sp.; assembly: GCA_028292075.1. Next base: position 557 of record JAQGNA010000004.1, read on the forward strand.
CTTGCGGGCCTCGGGCAACCAGTCGGGTTCGGTCGGCACGAAGCCGCGCTTGATGAACCAGTGCATGGTGCGGGTCGTCAGCACGAAGATGCTTTCCAGCCCGGCCGCGCGGGCCCGCTGCTCGATGCGTTTAAGCACCTTCTCGCCATCGCCTTGACCCTGGCTCTGGGGCGACACCGTGAGCGCCGCCATTTCGGCCGTCTTTGACTCGGGGTAGGGATACAGCGCCGCACAGGCGAAGATCACCCCATCGTGCTCGATCACCGTGTAGAGATGCGCGTCGCGCTCGATCTCGGTACGGCTGCGCTTGACCAGCGTGCCGTCCTGCTCGAACGGCTCGATCAGTTGGACGATGCCGCCCACGTCGTCGGAGTTGGCCTCGCGCAGCTCTTCCAGCTTTTCGTCGATCACCATGGTGCCGATGCCGTCATGGGTGTACACCTCGAGCAGCAGCGAGCCGTCCACCGCGAACGGCAGGATGTGGCTGCGTTCGACGCCGGCCTTGCAGGCACGCACGCAATGCCGCAGGTAGAACGCCACGTCGGTGGGCTGCAGGGGCGCCGGCAATTGCGCGAGCAACTTTTCGGCGGCTGCGAGCGGCAGTTCGGTGTCGATGGGATTGTCTTCGCTGGCCGGTGCCAGCGGGTCGATCTGCAGGCCTGGCACCTCCGTGAGAAAGATCAGCTTGTCGGCCTGGATGTCGATGGCCACGCTGGTGGCCACATCCTCCATGGTCAGGTTGAAAGCCTCGCCGGTGGGCGAGAAGCCGAACGGCGACAGCAACACGATGGCCCCGAAGTCGAGCGTGCGGCGGATGCCTGCCGCATCCACCTTGCGCACCAGCCCCGAATGCTGGAAATCGACACCCTCCACGATGCCGACCGGCCGCGCGGTGATGAAGTTGCCCGAGATCATGCGAACCGTGGCGCCGGCCATCGGTGTGTTCGGGAGCCCCTGGCTGAAGGCCGCCTCGATCTCATAGCGCAACTGGCCGGCGGCCTCCTGAGCGCAGTCGAGCGCCACCGAGTCGGTGATGCGCATGCCCTGGGAATACCTGGCGGCATGCCCCTTGGCCGCCAGCTGTTCGTTGACCTGGGGCCGAAAGCCGTGCACCAGCACGATCTTGACACCCATGCTCTGGATCAGCGCGAGATCCTGGGCCACATGCTGCAGCTTGCCGGCGGCAATCGCCTCGCCCGCGATGGCGACCACGAAGGTCTTGCCACGGATCATGTGGATGTAGGGCGCGACCGCGCGGAACCACGGGACGAAGGTGAAGTTGAAAACGGCGGACATGGGCGGTGGACGTGTGGGGAATGGGGCGGGCTGGGATAATCCGCGATTGTCCCTGATGTCTTTGACTGCGAAATTTCCATCTTGTCCGCCCCTACCGCCACCGTTCCGTCCAGCCCGACTGCCGCCGCCGCCGACCTTGCTCCGCTGAAGATCGACTTCCCGGAAAGCCTGCCCGTCTCCGGCAAGCGCGAGGAGATCATGGCGGCCATCGCGGCGCACCAGGTGGTCATCGTCTGCGGCGAAACCGGCTCGGGCAAAACCACCCAGCTGCCCAAGATCGCGCTCGCCATGGGCCGCGGCAAGCGCAACCACCCCGGCCAGAAGGGCCACCTCATCGGCCATACCCAGCCGCGCCGGATCGCCGCCAGTTCGGTGGCCAAGCGCATCGCGGAGGAACTGAAGACGCCGCTGGGCGAGGTGGTGGGCTTCAAGGTGCGCTTCCAGGACCGGCTGAGCCGCGACGCCTCGGTCAAGCTCATGACCGACGGCATCTTGCTTGCGGAAACGCAGACCGACCCACTGCTGCTGGCCTACGACACCATCATCATCGACGAGGCCCACGAGCGCAGCCTGAACATCGACTTCCTGCTGGGCTACCTGCGGCAGATCTTGCCGCGCCGCCCCGACCTGAAGATCATCGTGACCTCGGCACCCATCGACGCCGATCGGTTCGCCAGCCACTTTGCCAGCAGCAGGGGGCCAGCGCCGGTGATCATGGTGTCGGGCCGCATGTTCCCGGTGGAGCAGCGCTACCGGCCGTTTGAGGAAAGCCGCGAATACGGCCTGAACGATGCCATTGCCGATGGCGTGGACGAACTCTGGCGCGATCCGCACAACGCCGGCGACATCCTGGTCTTCCTGCCCGGTGAGCGCGAGATCCGCGAGGCGGCCGACCACCTGCGCAAGCACCTGTCGCACCAGCCGGTCTTCCGGAGCGCCGAGGTGCTGCCGCTGTTCGCGCGGCTCAGCCCGGCCGAACAGGACCGCATCTTCGACAACCGTGGCGGCGGCCGCCGCATCGTGCTCGCCACCAACGTGGCGGAGACCTCGCTCACCGTGCCGGGCATCCGCTATGTGATCGATGCCGGCACGGCGCGCATCAAGCGCTACAGCTTCAGAAGCAAGG
>JAQGNA010000008.1 GCA_028292075.1 Rhodoferax sp.
GGGTGGCCCAATGCCACATCCACACCGGCGCCTCGAGCAGGCGACAGCCCAGGTGATCGCAGACGTCAGCGGTGGTCTCGCCAGTGGCCTCGTGGTCCGGGTGGCCGTCGAGTCGCCAGGTGGTGACGACCACATCGCTCGGACGCAGCACCAAGGCCAGGCCGGCGGCGAGTTGCGTCCGGTGCGCCAGCACACCTCCGTCCGCCAGGCCCAGCCTGGCGATCTCCGCCCGGCGCAACCCGAGGGCTCGCAGGCCGTCGTTGCTTTCGGCGCGGCGCATGCGGGCCAGCTCGGCGGGCGTCCAGATCGCCGAGCCGGGGTGGCTGGCTTCACCGTCCGTCACCGCCACCACCAGGCATTCGCCGCCGCCCGCGGCATGCCGCGAGATCAGGCCACCAGCGGCGAGCACCTCGTCGTCGGGATGCGGTGCCACCACCACCAGCCTCGCCCCGAGCGGCAGCCAGGTGTCCAGCGACAGCCGCGGCACGCTGGCCAGCATCGGCCAGGCCTGCCAGGTGGATTCGGGCGTACCGGTGCCTTCGATGCGGCGTGGCGCGTCGCCAGCGGTGGTGGTTCGTGGATTCAGAGCTGCCACGGCACGCCCTCCCTTCCGAAGGTCACGGCGGTCACGTCCGCCGCGGCCGTCCCGGCAACAAGCCGTTCGCCCAGCGCCGCAAAATCGCGCTCGGCATGGCTCTGGCGGATGAAGACGGGCAGATCGGCTGCCGCGCGGGCAAAGCCGGCATCGCGGCAAAACGGCGTGGCGCCCAGTGCCCGGCCCACTTCATCGAGCACCAGCCGGGCGCCGCTCTCGGCCGCCTGCCGCACCCGCAGGGCGACGGCTGCCGCATCGGCGGTGGGATGGGCGTCCGTCCAGGCCGCCGCTTCGCGCAGCAGTGCGGCCGTGCCCCGCATCGCCAGGTCGACCTTGCCCAACGCGGCGAGGCGGAACGGCGAACGAGCGTCGGGCGGCGTCGATGCCACGGCCCGGTGCAGCGCCGCGGCGATGGGCAGGGTGCCGCCATACCAGCAGGCCGCGACCCCGGCGCCGCCCTGCCAGAAGCCAGCGCGCGCCAGGTAGTCGCCGGGCTGGCCGACCAGTTCGGCGTTGGCGCCGTCGAAGGTGATGTCCAGGCTGGCGCTGGCGGCCATGCCAACGGCGGCCCAGGCCGTGTCCGAGACAGCAACGCCCGGCTGCCGCATCGGCACGGCCACGAGCTGCGGCCCTCGGGGATGTGGGTCGGACCGCCATGCGGTCAACAGCCCGTGACTTGCCGAGGCAGCGCCCGAACACCATGCCTTGCGGCCGTGCAACGTGGCCCGGCCATCGGCATCGACCCGCACTTCCACGCGGTGCCCCGGCGCCTCGGCAGCCCACATGCCCCAGGTCGCGTCTTCGTCAGCGCCCAACGCCGGGGCACGCAATTCCTGCAAAACCGACAAGGCGTCGGTGTGCCCTTCGTACAGTTTGGCCAGCGAGAGGTCGTGTGCTGCCACCGCGGCCAGCGCCTGCCAGCGCGCCAGCGTGGCGCCGCTGCCTGGCAGTGGCAGACGGTCGAGCCCGCGCCGTACCAGTTGAACGAGCTGATCGTGCGCAGAGGCGTCGGCGGGCGCAGCCTGCAATGCCTGCCCGAGGTCGCCCGCGGTGGGAAAGGGGTCGAGGCGCTTCATGCCGGCCCTCCTTCAGCACCGAGATGGTCGCCCAGCGCCATCTTCGCTCCGGCCAGGCGTCCCAAGGTGGCGCCAAAGCCGCCCGGCGCTCGAAAGCGCGGTCTGGCACTGGTCACCACCCGGGGCGCTGCCGACCAGGCGATGGAAGCGCCGGTGGCGCGCAGCGCATCGACCAGGGCCACGTCCTCGCTGCTGGCCAGCCCCTGGAAGCCGCCCGCGCAACGGTAGGCCTTGGCGCTGACGCCGAGGTTGGCGCCGTGGATGTGCCGATGCCCGTCGGCGTCGGTGTAGACCGCGGAGAGCCTGCGCTTGAGTGCCGCGCCTCGCCCGCCCCAGCTGCTCCAGTCGCGCACCTCGACAGTGCCGCAGACGGCGTCGCTGCGTTGCGCCAGCTGGTCGGCGATCCAGCCCGGCGACACCACCGTGTCGGCATCGGTGAACGCCAGCCAGCGCGCACCGGCGGCCAGCGCCATCTCGGCACCACGCGCACGGGCGATGCCGACGTTGCGATCGTTCAGCACCGCCGTCACCGCGCCGTGCGTGCGGGCGATGGCAGGCGTGGCGTCGGTGCAGGCGTCCAGTGCCACCACCAGCATGACGGCTTCGCCGAGCAGGCGGTCGCAGCGCGCGGCGGTTCGCAGGGCTTCGAGGCAGGCCCCGATGTGGTCTTCCTCGTCGTGGGCCGGAACGACAACGCCGATCATGGTGAGCTCCCGGCACATGGCCGCTGGTTGGTGAGGCGCCCGACCGGGGCCTTTGCCACGAGGCTAAACCGGGCGGTTACGTTTGGACTGTCGGGTTGCGGCGCTGTACCGTGTAGGCCAATCGCCGAGCCCGGTCCAGCGACTCATCAGCTGTTGACCGAGGCGGGCGG
>JAQGNA010000019.1 GCA_028292075.1 Rhodoferax sp.
CGTTATGTGGCCCTGGGCCGCAGCGAAGGCGCGAGCCTGCGTTGCGGCGGCGTGCGCCCCGAGGGCAAGCTGTTCGAGCGCGGCAACTACTACATGCCGACCATCCTCGAAGGCCTGGCCAACAGCGCGCAGGTCTGCCAGGAAGAGATCTTCGGCCCGGTGCTGGTGGCCATGCCCTTCGACACCGAAGAAGAATTGATCGCCCAAGCCAACGACAGCCTCTACGCGCTGGCGGCCGGCATCTGGACGCGCGACTACAAGAAGGCCTGGCGCGTGGGCCGTGCGGTGCAGGCCGGCACGGTATGGATCAACACCTACAAGCAGTTCTCCATTTCCACGCCGTTCGGCGGCTGGAAGGACAGCGGCCTGGGCCGCGAAAAAGGCCGCCTCGGCATCCTGCAATACATGGAACAAAAGAGCCTCTATTGGGGCCTGAATGCGAACCCGTTGGCCTGGGCGAATTGAGCCAGCCGACACCCTACGAAGGACACACACCATGAGCGTACTTGGCATCGACGAGATCACCTACGGCGCAGACGACCTGCCGACCTGCCGCCGCTTCTTCCTCGACTGGGGCCTGCACCTGGTCAGCGAGAGCGAAGACGAACTGGTCTTCGAAACCCTGAACGGCGGCCGCGTGATCGTCGCGGCGTCCGGCAAGGAAGGCCTGCCCGTGGCGCTCGAGGCCGGGCCCACGCTGCGCGAAGTCGTCTGGGGCGTGGAGACGGAAGACGACCTGCAGCACTATGCGGACAAGATCCGCTGGGCGCCGGGTTTCGTCAGCGGCAACGGCCGCATCGGCTGCACCGATCCGAATGGCCTGGCCGTGCGCCTGCAGGTCACACGCAAGCGCGACGTGCAACTCGACAGCGCCACCTACAACACCTGGAGCCGGAAGGACCGCATCAACCAGTCGAGCCCGGCCTACGAACGCGCCACGCCGATCGAGGTAGGGCACGTGGTGTTCTTCGTCAAGGACGTGGTCGCCTGCGAGCGCTTCTACGTCGAAAGCTTCGGCTTCGCCGCCTCCGACCGGTACCCCGGCCGCGGCGCCTTCCTGCGCTGCGCGCCGGATGGCGGCCACCACGACCTGTTCCTGCTGCAGCGCCCGGCCGGCGACGCCGCGCTGAACCACGTGGCCTTCACCGTGCGCGACATCCACGAGGTGTTCGGCGGCGGCATGCACATCTCGCGCTGCGGCTGGGAAACCCAGCTCGGCCCGGGCCGGCATCCGATCTCCTCGGCCTACTTCTGGTACTTCAAGAACCCGGCCGGCGCGCTGGTCGAGTACTACGCCGACGAAGACCAGCTCACCGCCGACTGGCAGCCACGCGAGTTCGAACCGGGCCCCACGGTGTTCGCCGAATGGGCGATCGACGGCGGCATCGACGGCAACACGCGCCGGCAAAAAGGCGCTGGCGCCGCTGGCGGCAAGTTCATCACCGACCGCAAGTAAGACGATGCCACGCATCTTCACGAAGGCCAGCGTCGGCGCTGTGCTGTTGCCCATGTTGCCGTTATTGGCGATGCTGTTGATGTCGCCGGCCCACGCAGAGGGCGAGGCCGACAAGGCCTTGTCGTCGCAGGGTTTCACCATCGTCGCGCCGTTCCCGCCGGGCGGGCCGATCGATTCGCTGGCGCGCATCCTGGCCACCGGCCTCACCGAGCGCTACAAGCAGCCTGCCGTGGTGGACAACCGCACCGGCGCCAACGGCAACATCGGCATCGACCTGGTGAAGCGCGCCGCGCCCACCGGCCACACGCTGCTGGTGGTGCCCGCCGGCAACCTCACCATCAACCCCACGCTGATGCCCAAGCTCGGCTACAGCGTGGAGGGTGATTTCGCCCCCGTGGCCTCGCTCGCCAAGGCGGCCAACGTGCTGGCCGTCAACCCGGCGGTGCCCGCGCAAACGGTGGCCGAACTGGTGGCCTTGTCGAAGGCCAAGCCCGGCACGCTGAGCTATGCCTCGCCCGGCGTGGGCAGCGGCCTGCATCTGGCCGGCGAACTGTTCAAGCAGCAGAGCGGCGCCGACCTGCTGCACGTGGCCTACAAGGGCACGGCGCCCGGCCTCAACGACGTGCTCGGCGGCACCGTGCCGGTGATCTTCGGCAACCTGCCCGCGCTGCTGCCGCAGATCCAGGCCGGCAAGCTGCGCCCGTTGGCCGTGACCGACCCGACCCGCGCCACCGCGCTGCCCGACGTGCCCACGCTGGCCGAGGCCGGCGTGGCCGGTGTCTCCGTCACCTCCTGGTACGGCGTGATGGCGCCCAAGGGCACGCCCGCCCCGGTGCTGGCGCAACTGGCCGCCGACATCACCCGGATCTTCAACGCGCCCGCCACGCGCGCCCAGCTGGAAAAGCAGGGCCTGAATGTGTGGATCAACACCGGCAGCAGCTTCGGCGACGCCATCCGGAAGGAAGCCGCGGTGTGGGCGCCGATCATCAAGAGTCGAAAAATAGAAGCCGAATAAACGGCCCGTTCACTTCCTCCAGAACCGTTCCGCAAACCGCCCCTACGTCAAAGGATTCCCATGTCGACCCTCCGCCGTCACGCCTTCGCTCTCGCCACCGCCGGACTGGCCCTTTGCGCCGCCGGCCATGCCGTGGCCCAGGCCTATCCGAGCAAGCCCATCACCATCGTCGTGGCCTATCCGGCCGGCGGCGATACCGATGCCATGGCCCGCCTCTACGCCGAAAAGCTGTCCACCCGCCTGGGCCAGCCGGTGCTGGTGGACAACCGCCCCGGCGCCAGCGGCACCATCGGCGCCGCCTTCGTCGCCAAGGCCCCGGCCGACGGCTACACCCTGCTGATGGCGCCGAGCACCTTCGCCATCGCCCAGCTGGTGCTGAAGACCGGCGCCGGCTCGGCCTACGACGAAACCACCAGCTTCACGCCCATCGTGATGACCAGCGTGCAGCCGTTGTTCATCGCCACCAATGCCGGCATCGGCGCGAAGGACGTGAAGGGACTCGTGGCGCTGGCCAAGGCCAAGCCGCTCTCCTACGCCAGCCCGGGCAGCGGCTCGCCGATGCACATCCTTGGGGAAATGTTCAACAAGAGCGCGGGCGTGCAGATCAACCACGTGCCCTACCGCGGCGTGGCCCCCGCCATCAACGACGTGCTCGGCGGCCATGTGCCGTTGACCTTCGTCACCTACGGCCCGGTGGCGCCCTACCTGGCCGGCGGCAAGCTGAACCTGCTGGCCGTGGCCGACCCGCAGCGCTCGCCGCTCGCGCCGAACGTGCCGACGCTGGCCGAGCTGGGTTTCAAGGACGTGGACGTCGGCGCCTGGCAAGGCATCTTCGGCCCCAAGGGGCTGCCGGCCGACGTGGCCAAGACGCTCAACACGCAGTTCAACGACATCCTGAAGATGCCCGACGTGGTGGCCAAGATGGCCATCTTCGGCGCGCTGCCCGCAGGCGGCGAGCCGGCGCGCCTGGCCAAGACCAATGCCGATGACCATGCCCGCTTCGGCAAGATCATCAAGGACCTCGGCATCCAGGCCGACTGATTTCGTTTCTAAATCGACCGTGCACTTTGTCGACTTCGCTTGTCGTACGCCTGTACTGCCTGCGCTTCGTCTTCGCGTTCACGGCCGATTGAGAAACTAAATACCCCGAAATCATCCACTGCCGTTTCAAGCGAAGGAGAACCACCATGCCCACCGACCGCTACCTTGAACCACACCAGGCCCGCAAGCGCCTGCCCACCACCTTTGAAGACCTGCTGGGCGACGCCATCGAGCGTGCCTTCGGCGCCGGCGCCCAGACGTTGCCCGAAGTGGTCGCCAGCCTCAACCGCACCGGCCCGTCGAATGAAAACGGCGAGGACTGGACCGAGCAGAACTTCCAGGCGCTGATGAAGCGCCTGGCCGGCTGAAACCGATTTTTCCGCCCAGGAGAACACGATGAAAACAATCTCTATCCAACCCGCGACCGATCCGGTCGATGCGCTGCTGACCATCGGCCTGAAAGACCTCTGGTACCCGATCTGCCCGTCCGACTTCATCGCCGAGAAGCCGGTTTCGCTGCGCCGCCTGGGCAAGAAGATCGCCCTCTGGCGCGACGCCGCCGGCACGCTGCACGCGCTCGAAGACCACTGCCCGCACCGCGGTGCGCCGCTGTCGCAGGGCGTGGTGCTCGGCGACCGCCTGGCCTGCCCGTACCACGGCGTGGAAGTGCGCTGCGACGGCGTGGTCACCAAGGTGCCCGGCAGCCCCGGCTGCAAGCTGGAAGGCTCGCGCGCGGCGCTGTCGTTCCATGTGCAGGAGCAATGCGGCGCCGTGTTCCTCTACAACAGCGACACCAACGTCGACACGCCCCCACCCATGACGCTGCCCGAGGAACTGACCTCCGGCGAGTATTCCAACTTCCTCTGCTACGCCGAATGGAAGGGCGACTACCGCTACGCGCTCGACAACGTCATGGACCCGATGCACGGCACCTTCCTGCACAAGCAGTCGCACTCCATGGCCGAAGGCGACAGCACCGCCACCTTCCAGATCCGCGAGACCGACATCGGCTTCGTGTTCGAGAAAGTGGGCCAGCGCGGCGTGAACTTCGACTGGACCGAATGGGCCAGCACCGGCCTGCACTGGATGCGCCTGGAAATTCCGTATCCCAAGACGGGCGGCCCCGGCGGCAACTTCGCCATCATCGGCTGCGCCACGCCCATCAGCCCCGAGCTCACGACCGTGTTCTTCTGGCGCTGCCGCAAGGTCTCGGGCTGGCAGCGCGACACCTGGCGCTTCCTCTACCGCAACCGGCTCGAGGCGCGGCACTGGGCCGTGCTGGAGCAGGACCGCGTGATGCTGGAGCAGATGGAGCTCGATGCCAACCAGCACGAACACCTGTACCAGCACGACATGGGCCTGGTGCGCCTGCGCCGGCACCTGCGGCGGCTGGCCAGTGCACAGCTCGAAGCCGAAGCGAGCTGAACCGGCTGAACCGGCGGGGAGCGGCTTGCACCTCCCTGTCGTTTCCCATCGACTGAACCTGATTTCGAGTCCACCATGTCCAACACCCTCACCGCCTTCGTGCACACGCTGCGCTACGAAGCCGCCGACATCATCAGCGTGGAATTGCGCCCCGCGCCGGGCGTGGTGTTCCCGCCGTTCGAGGCCGGCTCCCACATCGACCTGCACCTGCCCAACGGCATGCTGCGCAACTACTCGTTGCTGAACGCGCAGGGCGAGGAGGGGCGCTATGTCATCGGCGTGCTGCGCGACCGCGCCAGCCGCGGTGGCTCGCGCTGCGTGCACCAGGACCTGCGCATCGGCATGACCTTGCCGATCTCGGCGCCGCGCAACAACTTCAAGCTGCATGAAGAAGCCGGGCACAGCGTGCTGGTGGCCGGCGGCATCGGCATCACGCCGATCCTGAGCATGGCGCGCCGGCTCAAGGCGCTGGGCAAGTCCTTCGAGCTGCTGTACTTCGCGCGCTCGCGGGCCAGCGCCGGCTTCGTGGCCGAACTGGAGGCGCTGGGCATGTCGGCGCATTGGCACTTCGACGACGAACGCGGCGCGCCGCCCGACCTGAAGGCGCTGCTGGGCCGCCGCCCCGTGGCAGCCGACACGCACTACTACGCCTGCGGCCCATCGGTGATGCTCGACGCGTTCGAGAAAGTGTGCGCCGAGCTGGGCCATACCAATGCCCACATCGAACGCTTCAACGCGGTGGAAGTGGCCGCCGCGTCCGATGCCAAGGCCGTCTACACCGTGGACCTGAAGCGCAGCGGCAAGACGTTCACGATCACGCCCGAGAAAAGCATCCTGAACACCCTGCTCGACGCCGGCATCGACGTGCCCTACAGCTGCAGCGAAGGCGTCTGCGGCACCTGCGAGACCAGGGTGATCTCGGGTACGCCCGACCACCGCGACTCGGTGCTGAGCGCCAAGGAGAAGGCCGCGAACACCTCGATGATGGTGTGCGTGTCCGGCTGCAAG
>JAQGNA010000032.1 GCA_028292075.1 Rhodoferax sp.
CCGACGATGGCTGAGGTCGCGTAGCAGGCGGCTGCACCCAGCGCGGCCAGCGCACCCCAGGTCAGGAAGGCCTCCTGGCTGGGCCGCAAAGCCACCAGCACACCGCACAGCCCCACCGCGATGGCAACCCAATGCGCCAGCCGGACGCGTTCGCCAAGCACCACGGTGGACAGCGCGGTGATGAGCAGCGGCGCAACGAAGAAGATCGTGTAGCCCTCGGCCAGGGGAAGTGACCCGAGCGCATAGCTGAACAAGGCCAGCGTGGTGATGTTGCACACGCCGCGCAGCAGGTGCAGCGACCAGCGCACGCGCAGCAAACCGCGCGCTTCCCGCCGCCACAGCACATACAGCGTCACCAGCGGCAGCGCCCCAAGGCCGCGCAGCGTGGCCACCTGCAGGGGCGGGTAGTGCGCGACCAGGGCCTTCATCAGCGCGTCCATGAGCGAGAAGAAGCCAACGGCAACGATCATGGCGGTGATGCCGCGCACATTGCCGGGGTTCGCCACATGCGGGCGCAGCCCGGCAGGGTCAACGATGGAAGAAGCTGCCCTGGCCGATGCTGGACGGGGACGAACCTGCGCCTTCGGTGCCGACAATCACGAACCCTGCAGCTGCGGCCACAGGCGACCGGGCGACAGCGGCATCTGCAGCTGCGGCGCCACGGCGCCCCTGCCATGGCGTGCCAGCGCATCGGCAACGGCGTTGACCACGGTCGGCGCCGCGCCGATGGTGCCGAGCTCGCCCACGCCCTTCACCCCAAGCGGGTTGTTCTTGCAGGGGATGCTGGTGTTCATCTCGGTCTTGAAGTCGGGCGACTGTTCCGCATGCGGCATGGCGTAGTCCATGAAACTGCCAGTGACGAGCTGGCCGGTGGCGCGGTCGTACACCAGGTGTTCGCACAGCGCCTGGCCGATGCCCTGCACCGCACCGCCATCGAGCTGGCCACGCACCACCATCGGGTTGATGACCCGGCCGACATCGTTCACCGACGCATAGGCCACCACTTCGACCTCGCCGGTGGCCGGGTCGACCTCGACCTCGCTGATGTGGCAGCCGTTGGGCCAGGTGGGGCCCGCGACGGTGCTGGTCGAGTCCATGAAGATGCGCTGCTCGGGCTGGCGGCCGGCCAGGTCGAACAGGCCGATCTGCAGGTCGGTGCCGGCCACGGTAAAGCGGCCTTCGGCGTATTGCAGGTCTTCGGCGGCGGCCTCCAGTTCCTTGGCCGCCAGCTGCTTTGCCTGGTCGATGGTGCGCTCGGCGCCGATGCGCACCGCCGAGCCGCCGGTGAAGATGCTGCGCGAGCCGGCACTGCCGAAGCCGTTGCCCCGGTCGGTGTCGCCAAGCACCACGCGTACCTGCTCGATGCCCACGCCGAAGGCGTCGACCACCAGCTGCGCCAGCGTGGTGGCGATGCCCTGGCCCATGGCGTTCACTGCGGAGAAGACTTCGATCACGCCGTCGGCCTGCACGCTCACCGTCACCCGCTCCTCGAAGACATTGCCGCCGGTCCATTCGAGGAAGGTGGCGATGCCGAGGCCGCGCCACTTGCCGCGCGCCTCCGATGCGCGAGCGCGGGCGTCGAAGCCGGTCCAGTCGGCAAGCGCCAGGCCTTCGTCCATGATCTGCTCGAAGTGGCCGGTGTCGTAGGTCTGGCCCATCGGGTTCTTGTAGGGCATCTGCTCCGGGCGGATGAAGTTGCGCCGGCGCAGGGCCACGCGGTCGATGCCGGTCTGGCGCGCGGCCTCGTCCATCAGGCGCTCCATCATGAAGATGGCCTCGGGCCGGCCGGCACCACGGTAGGCGCTGGTGGGCGTGGTGTTGGTCAGCACCGCCTTGAAGTTGAAGTCGATGGTCTGAATGTCGTAGACGCTGGTCTGTACCCAGGGCCCGATGAGCAGTTGAATGGCCACGCCGGCGCCCGTGGCATAGGCGCCCACATTGGCAAGCGACGACAGCCGCAGTGCGAGGATCTTGCCGTCTTCGGCCAATGCCAGCTCGGCATGGCTGTGCAGGTCGCGGCCGTGGTAGGCCGAGAGGAATTCCTCGCTGCGCTCCGCCACCCATTTCACCGGGCGCTTGAGCAGGTTGGCGCCGTAGGCAACGGCCACGTCCTCCGAGTAGACGCCAGTCTTCATGCCGAAGCCGCCACCCACGTCGCCGACGAGCACACGCACCTGCTCCTCCGGCAGACCCAGCGCGGCCGCCACCGAGTTGCGCACGCCGGTGGGCATCTGGGTGCTCATGCGGATGGTGATGCGGCCGGTGGCGGCGTCGGCCTCGGCCAGCACGCTGCGCGGCTCCATGGTGACGGCGACGATGCGCTGGTTCACCACCTCGAGCTTGACCACATGCCGGGCCTTGGCAAAGGCGGCATCGGTGGCCGCGGCATCGCCATGGTGGGCCACGGCGGCGATGTTGTCGGGCGCGGCATCGCACAGCACCGGCGCGCCGGCGGCGGTGGCCTCGGCCATGTCGACCACCATTGGCAGTTCTTCATAGTCGACGAACACGGCCTCGGCCGCATCGCGCGCCTGCTCCAGCGTTTCGGCCACGACCAGCACCACGGCCTCGCCCACGAAGCGCACGCGCTCATGGGCCAGCACGCGGTGCGGCGGCGTGGCGGCCGGGCTGCCGTCGGCGCGCTTGAAGCCGCTCACGCCGGGCAGCACCTTGACGCCCTGAGCGTCCATGTCGGCGCCCGTCACGATGGCAAGCACGCCGGGCAGCTCGAGCGCCGACGACACGTCGACCGAGGCGATGCGAGCATGTGGATAGGGAGAACGCACGAAGGCAGCGCTGGCCTGGCCGGCCGGCACGACGTCGGCGGTAAAGCGGCCGGCGCCGGCCAGCAACTGATCGTCCTCGAGGCGGCGCACCGACTGACCGCTGCCGAAACGTAGGGGGTTGTTGTTCTGCACTGGAGTCTCCGTGAGGTGGTGGCCGGACCCGGCCGTCGGCGAGCGCCGAAGTAGTCCAGCACTATAGAAGGTGTTGGGCGTTCATGCAGGCGGCCTGGCGGCGACCCGGGACATGGTCCCTGGCGTATGGCGCATGGTTCAACGGCCCGGCGTGCCGGTGAGCATGGTTTCCGTGATGGCGCGGCCGATTTGCTCGAAGGCACGGCCGGCTTCCTTGTGTTCGTCCAAGCCCTCGGCGCAGGTGGTGACCACGA
>JAQGNA010000072.1 GCA_028292075.1 Rhodoferax sp.
AAGCTCGAAGAGCTGCTGCCGGGCCGCATCGTGGTGCAGCCGTTTTCGTGGCGCTGGTACTTCGACACCGCGCGGGCTTGCAAGCTCTACGACTTCACGCAGAACTGCTGGACCGACTTCAAGGGCCGGACCACGAGCGTGCCGCGTGCCAATGCCGGCTTGAACGGCCTTCTCGCCACCCATGAAAAAAGCGCCCTGTGAGGCGCTTTTTTTATCAACGAAATCGGCAACTCGCCCTTTCATTCCAAGGACGAGTTGCTACATTATTAATAGGGTTTAACCCGCAGCGCGTTTCTCCAGAATCTCAAGCGCCGGCAGCGTCTTGCCTTCCAGCATCTCCAAAAACGCGCCGCCGCCGGTGGAGATGTAGCCCACGTCCTTCTCGATGCCGTACTTGGCGATGGCCGCCAGAGTGTCGCCACCGCCGGCGATGCTGAACGCGCTGCTTTCGGCGATGGCGCGGGCAATGCCTTCCGTGCCCTTGGCGAAGGCGTCGAATTCGAACACGCCCACCGGCCCGTTCCAGACGATGGTGCCGGCCGCTTTCAATTGCGCCGCCAGGCGGGCCGTGGTGTCGGGGCCGATGTCGAGGATCAGGTCGTCGCCCTCGACATCGCGCGCCTGCTTCACCGTCGCGGGTGCATCGGCCGAAAAGGTCTTAGCTGTGACCACGTCGGTCGGGATCGGCACTTCTGCGCCGCGCGCCTTCATGCCTTCGATCACGGCGCGCGCCTGGTCCAGCAGGTCGGGCTCGGCCAGGCTCTTGCCGATCTTCAGGCCGGCGGCCAGCATGAAGGTGTTGGCGATGCCGCCACCCACGATGAGCCCGTCGACCTTTTCAGACAGCGCCTTCAGAATGGTCAGCTTGGTCGACACCTTGGAGCCGGCGACGATGGCCACCAGCGGCCGCTGCGGCTGGGCCAGCGCCTTGGTGATGGCGTCGATCTCGGCCGCCAGCAACGGGCCGGCGCAGGCCACCTTGGCGTATTCGGCGATGCCGTAGGTGGTGCCCTCGGCCCGGTGCGCGGTGCCGAAAGCATCGTTCACGAAGATGTCGCACAGCTTGGCCAACTTCTGTGCGAGCTCGGGCTTGTTCTTCTTTTCGCCGACGTTCACGCGGCAGTTTTCGAGCAGCACGACCTGGCCAGGCGCCACGTCCACGCCGTCGACCCAGTCGGCGATCAGCGGCACCTCGCGGCCCAGCAGTTCACCCAGCCGTTTGGCCACCGGTGCCAGCGAATCCGCGGGCTTGAAGGCGCCTTCGGTCGGCCGGCCCAGGTGCGAGGTCACCATGACGGCCGCGCCGGCCTTGAGGGCCATTTCAATGCAGGGCACCGAGGCACGGATGCGGGTGTCTTCGGTGATACGGCCGGCGTCGTCCTGCGGCACGTTGAGGTCGGCACGGATGAAGACGCGTTGGCCTGCCACGCGGCCTTGGTCACACAGATCGGAAAAGCGAAGAACGTTCATGGCGGTAGGCGAGAGGAGTAGAGGGATGCGCGCATTCTAGAAGCGCGGCGCCGTTTCTCTCGATTTGCCTACCAGCCCAAACCGATGTGCAGTGGCAGGTACACCGCCATGCCGACGACGATGGTGACCAGCACGTCGCGCTTCCAGTAAAAGGCCAGCGCACCAGCGGCCGCGCCGAACAGCCGGGCATCGGCCCAGGTCGCGACCAGGTGGCCATTGGTCATGACCACTTCGGGCAGCACCACCGCGGCAAGAGCGGCGATGGGCGCGTACTGCAGGCCGCGCTGCGCCCAGTGCGGAAGGTTCCAAGAGCGGTTGGAGATGAAGAAGAAGCAACGCGCCAGCACGGTCACGCAGGCCAGGCCGACGATGGTGACCATCGTCCAGAGATCGGTCACGCCGGGTTCATGGCTCACGGGTTGGCTCCTTGCGACGGCGTTCCCGGCAGCTTGGGCGTCGGACGAAATTTCTCGAGGCTCAGGCACAACAGCACCGCCACGGCAATGGCCGCGATGATGTTGAGCTTGAGTGGCAACGCATAGGTAAGCACCGCGGACACCGCCGCCACACCGGCCGCCACCAAACGCAAGCGCGTGCTGGCCAACGAGCACAGAATGCCGACCAGGCAAAGGATGCCCGCAAAGCCAAGGCCCCAGCTGGTCGGAATGATGTTCGCCAGCGCCACGCCGATGACGCTGGCCACCACCCAGCTGACCCAGTTCAGCCCGCAGTTGCCGGCCAGATACGCCTCCTGCGCGATGCGCCGGGCGGGGTCGGCACCCGGGTGCGGAAACCGGCGCGTGAACAGCACATAGCTCATGTCCGCGGTGAGGTAGCCGTGCACCAGCCGCTCCCACAGCGGCAGGTGCATGAGGTAAGGCCGCAAGTGCAGGCTGAACACCACGAAGCGGAGGTTCACGCAGAACCCGGTGGCCAGGATGATCCACATCGGCGCGCCGGCCACCAGCAGCGGAATGGCGGCGAGTTGCGAGCTGCCGGCGAACACCAGCATCGCCATGGCCAGCGCCTCGATCACGCTCATGCCGGACTTGACCATGGCGACGCCGGTCATCAGTCCCCAGGCGGCGACGCCGGGCACCTGCGGCCAGGTGTCGAGCAGGCCGACACGGAATTCGGGGTGTTGGCGGAGTGCGCGGCGCAGGAACATCAGGCGGCCCGCCCTTCGAACGATTGACCAGCGGCCACGTTGGCGCCGTGCAGGAAATCGCGCACCGCCATCCGCTTGCCGCCGGGCTTTTGCACCTCGGTCAGCTCGACCACGCCATCGGCCGCCGCTACGGCAATGCCTTCGGAAAGGATGGCGACGATCTGGCCCGGCGGTGTGTCGGGCGGCCGGGGCAGGTCGCTCACGCGCGCGCCCCAGACCTTGAGGCTGTCGCCCGCCAGCACCGCGGCCGCCCCGGGAAACGGGT
>JAQGNA010000073.1 GCA_028292075.1 Rhodoferax sp.
GCGGCCGGCTTCGGCACCCCGGTGGCGGTGACGGCCGCCATCCTGATCGGCCTCGGGTTTTCGCCGCTCGCGGCCTCCGGGCTGTCGCTGATCGCCAACACGGCGCCCGTGGCCTTTGGCGCGCTGGGCACGCCGGTGATCACGCTGGCCAAGGTGCATGGCTACGACCTCATGGCGGTGACGGCCATGATCGGCCGGCAACTGCCCTTCTTCTCGTTGCTGGTGCCGTTCTGGCTCATCTGGGCGTTTGCCGGCCGCAAGGGCATGTGGGAGATCTGGCCGGCGATCCTGGTGACCGGGCTGTCCTTCGCCATACCGCAGTACTTGGTGTCGAACTTCGTCGGGCCGGAGCTGGTCGACATCATCGCGGCCATCGTCTCCATGGCTTGCCTGCTGGGATTCCTGCGCGTGTGGCAGCCGCGCAAGGTGTGGACCTCGCCCTCGCTGCAGGGCAAGGACATCAGCGCGGCCGAGGCCAAGCCGCCACAGGCCGTGGTGCATCACAGCCGCGGTGAACTGGCGCGCGCGTGGATGCCGTGGCTGATCCTTTCGGTATTCGTGTTCATCTGGGGCCTGCCGAGCGTGAAGACCTGGCTCAACGGCCAGTTCGCCCCGGCTTTCCCCATCGGCGGCCTGCACAACCTCATCGAGAAGATGCCGCCCGTGGTGCCCAACCCGACCAAGGAAGGGGCGGTCTACACGCTGAACCTGCTGTCGGCCACGGGCACCGGCATCCTGCTGTCGGCCCTGGTCAGCGCGGTGCTGATGAAGTACAGCCCGGTGGCCATGGTGCGCACCTTCCTGCGCACGGTGTGGCTGGTGCGCTTCTCGCTGCTGACCATCGTGCTGATGCTGGCGCTCGGCACGCTCACCCGCTATTCGGGCACCGACACCACGCTGGGCCTGGCTTTCGCCAACACCGGCGTTTTCTACCACTTCTTCGGCACGCTGATGGGCTGGATCGGCGTGGCGCTCACCGGCTCCGACACGGCCTCCAACGTGCTCTTCGGCGGCATGCAGAAGGTGGCGGCCGAACAGCTGGGGCTGTCGTCCAACCTCATGGGCGCGGCCAACAGCTCAGGCGGCGTGATGGGCAAGATGATCGACGCCCAGTCGATCGTGGTGGCCTCCACCGCCACCCGCTGGTTCGACCACGAAGGCGACATCCTGCGCTACGTGTTCTTCCACTCCATCGCGCTGGCCTGCCTGGTCGGCCTGTACGTGACGATGCAGGCCTATGTGTGGCCGTTCACGCTGATGGTGGTGCGCTGAGGCGCTGGGCAACGCAGGGCGGCTCGCCCTAATTCACGGCCGGCGCCCTGCCGCGGTGTGAAGGCGCCGTGACCGGACGACCGGTCAGGCCGCCTCGAACACATGCGCCGGCCCAGCCACCGCGATGCGCACCGTGGCCCCTACCGGCGGCACGTGGATGCCGGGGCTGCGCACCTGCAGCGGCGCCGACGCCGGCGGTGCGCCCAGCAGCCGCACCGACACCACGCAAACCGGTCCGCCGAAGTCGATGTCGGTCACCTCACCGAAGCAGGCCGTACCGCCAGCGGTGTCGACCGTCGCCACCGGCACCTCGGACAACTGCAGCTGCTCGGGCCGCAGCATGATCTGCGCCGGCCCGCGCCGCTCGGGCTGGTTCACGGCGATGCGCCCCAGCGCGCAGTCGGCAAAGCCCGATGCCACTTCGGCCGGCATCACGATGGTGTCCCCCAGGAAACCCGCCGTGGCCGGATCCCGCGGTCGCAGGTAGAGCGCCATGGGCGTGCCCACCTGCACCAGCTGGCCGCCACGCATGACAGCGACCTGGTCGGCGAAGGACAACGCCTCGCTCTGGTCGTGCGTCACCAGGATGGTGGTGATGCCGGCGCTGGTCAGCAGGTGCGCCACGGCCTTGCGGGTGGCGGCGCGCAGGCCGGTGTCGAGCGCGGAGAAGGGTTCGTCGAGCAGCATCAGCCGCGGCCGCTGCGCCAGTGCGCGGGCCAGGGCCACCCGTTGCTGCTGGCCGCCCGATAGCTCGTGCGGCCGGCGCTGCAGCATCGCGGTGTCGAGCGCCACCATGTCCATGAGCTCGGCGATGCGCTCGGCCCGGCCGGGCAGGTTGCGCGCCAGGCCGAAGCCGACGTTGTCGGCCACGTTGAGGTGCGGGAACAGCGCGCCATCCTGCGGCACGAAGCCGATGCCGCGCTTGTGGGCCGGCACGGCGTCGGGCCCGTCGGCCAGGCGCTGGCCACCCAGCGTGACGGTGCCGGCATCGGGGAACTCGAAGCCCGCGATGATGCGCAGCAGCGTTGTCTTGCCCGAGCCGGAAGGACCGACGATAGCGGTACGGCTGCCCGCGGCCACGCCCAGGTCGATGCCGCCGAGCACCTGCACCGGCCCGTAGGCCTTCTGGACCGCGCTGATTTCGAGAAGGTTCATCTTCCGGCTGTTTTCTTCGATTGGAGGTAGAGCAGCCAGGTCATCGGCAGCGACAGCAGCACCATGATCAGGGCATAGGGGGCCGCGCCGGCATAGTCGATCTCGCTGGTCATGGCCCAGAAGGCGGTGGCCAGCGTCTGGGTGCCGTTGGGCGCCAGCAGCAGCGTGGCGGTGAGTTCGTTGGCGATGCCGAGCGACACCATGGCCACCCCCGCCGCCGCCGCCGGCGCGGTCAGCCGCAGCGTCACGCCCCAGACCGCGCGCAGCGGCGAGTGACCCAGGCTGCGTGCCGCGTGCTCCAGCTCGACCGGTGCCTGCGCGATGCCGGCGCGCAGGCTCACCAGCGCACGCGGCAGGAACATGAGCACGTAGGCCAGCAACACCGTGACCGCCGTCTGGTACAGCGGCAGCGCCACCCGCACCGTGACGGTGACCAGTGCCAGCGCGATCACCACGCCCGGCATCGCGCCGACCAGGTAATTGCAGGCTTCCAGCGTGCGCTGCAGGCGGCCCGGCGCCCGGATCGACAGCCAGGCCATCGGCAGCGCCACCAGCGTGGTGAGCAGCGCCCCGGCCAGCGACAGGCCGATGGTCTGCCACACGGCGGGCCCGATGAAGCGCATCGGCCAGACGCCTGCCCCACCGGCGATGAGCCAGCGAGTGAGCGTGATCAGCGGCACGCCGAGCGAAAGGAGCGCCGTGGCAGCCGGCAGGGCCAGGCACAGCGGCGTCCATCGGCCGAGGGCCCGGCGCGGCGCCTCGCGGGCCGCACCGGTGCCGACGCGGGCATAGCGCTCGTCGCCGCGGGTACCGGCTTCGAGCGCCAGCAGGCCGAGGCAGCAGACCACCAGAACGCCGGCGAGCATGTTGGCCGCCGGGCCGTTGTAGCTCGACTGGAACTGGTCGACGATGGCCGTCGTGAAGGTATCGAAGCGGATCATCACGTACAGGCCGTATTCGGCAAGCAGGTGCAGGCCCACCAGCAGCGCGCCGCCCCAGATCGGCAGGCGCAGCTGCGGCAGCACGACACGGCGAAACACCTGCCAGGGCCCCAGGCCGAGCGAGGACGCCGTGTCTTCGATGGCCGGGTCGAGCCGACGCAAGGCCGCTGAAATCGGCAGGTACATGAACGGAAAATAGGCCAGCACCGATACCAGCACGCCTGCGGGCAGCCCGTGCAGGCCCGGTGTCAGGCTGATCCAGGCATAGCTGTGCACGAAGGCCGGCACGGCCAGCGGCGCCACGGCCAGCCAGGACCACCAGCGCGTACCGGGCAGGTTGCTGCGCTCGGTAAGCCAGGCCAGCGTGGTGGCCAGCAGCGTGCACA
>JAQGNA010000105.1 GCA_028292075.1 Rhodoferax sp.
GACGCCGTGTGCACGGCGTACGGCAAGCGCATCATGGACCTGCCGGCGATGCAGGAGTGGGTCGCCGAAGCCCAGCTGGAGCCGGACGACATCGAGGAACTCGACGCCGAGTTTTGAACACACCGAGGTTGGCGCGCCCACCCCGAGGCGGTGCCCGCTCCGCGTAGGCGCCCCCGCCTCGGTTTGGCCCGCCCCGGGTTGGCACCTCAACACCGTTCGTGCTGAGCTTGTCGAAGCACGCCACGGACCTCCATCCCGCTCAAGCAGCCTGTCCGTGCCACGCCCATCACCGTTCCTCACCGTTCGTGCTGAGCTCGTCGAAGCAAACTCACCGCCACATCGACCGCATCGGCCACATCGGGCCCATCGGGCCCATCGGCCACATCGGCAATCGCGCCCCCACTCCGTTCATGCTGAGCTTGTCGAAGCACCGCCCCGAACCCCATTGCGCTCCATCCCGTCCGTGCCGCCCCCCCCCACCCGTTCGTGCTGAGCTCGTCGAAGCAAGCTCCCCGCCCTCACGGCAGCCGCACACCCACCGCGTTCCCGCTGAGCCTGTCGAAGCGCCTCACGCGCCTCGCCCCGCACACCTCACTACCAGGGCGTCGGCGCGGGAATCTCGCACACCGGCTCCACGTCCACCGACTTGAAATCGGCCGGCGAGACGATCTCCAGGTATTCCATGTCGGGCGAGTAGTCGAAGAGGTAATGCGAAATGCCGGGGCGCTGGTGGACGCAGTCGCCGGCCTGGACCAGCGTCTCCTTGTCCTCGTACATGAACCGGGCCCAGCCCTTGAGCATGAGCACGATCTGAAAATCCGCTTCGTGCTTGTGCCAACCGGTGCCCGTTTCTGGTGCCATGTTGGCCTTGACGAGGTGCGCGATCACCTTTCCGTGCGTCGCATCGGCAATGCCGAGGTCGCGGTACAGGAAGAAGTCACGCAAGCCGCCCGACACGAAGTCGGTGTCGCCGGGTTTGACGTGGGAAAACTCGGTCGTGGTGGTGCGGTCCAGCATCTCGATGCTCCTTGAAAGGCGGGTGTGCACCGCGGTTGGTGCGCTGCAGCATAAGCATGAAACGTTCCCGAGGCGCCGTGCGGCGGGGGCTCGGTGATAATCCTTTCATGAGCGGCAACACCTTCGGAAATCTCTTCGCAGTCACCAATTTCGGTGAATCCCACGGCCCGGCCATCGGTTGCGTCATCGACGGCTGCCCACCCGGCATGGCGCTGACCGAGGCCGACATCCAGCTCGATCTGGACCGCCGCCGCCCCGGCACCAGCCGACACGTCACCCAGCGCAATGAGCCCGATGCGGTTGAAATCTTGAGCGGCGTCTACGAAGGCAAGACGACCGGCACCCCCATCGCCCTGTTGATCCGCAATGCCGACCAGCGCAGCAAGGACTACAGCGCCATCGCGCAAAGCTTTCGCCCCGGCCACGCCGACTACACCTACTGGCATAAATTCGGCATCCGTGACCCGCGCGGTGGCGGCCGTTCGTCGGCACGGCTGACGGCGCCCACCGTGGCCGCGGGCGCGGTGGCCAAGAAGTGGTTGGCCGAGAAATATGGCGTGGTGTTCCGCGGCTGCATGACGCAGGTGGGCGATCTGCCCATCGCATTCGAGAGCTGGGGCCACGTGCCGCACAACCCATTTTTCGCGCCGGTGGCCGACGTGTCCGCGCTTGAAGACTACATGGACGCCCTGCGCAAGGCCGGCGACTCCTGCGGCGCACGCATCCGCGTGACCGCCACGGGCATGCCGGTGGGCCTGGGCGAGCCGCTCTACGACAAGCTTGACGCCGACATCGCCTTCGCCATGATGGGCCTCAACGCCGTCAAGGGCGTCGAGATCGGTGCAGGTTTTGCGAGCGTCGCCCAGCGTGGCAGCATGCACGGCGATTCCTTGTCGCCACACGGTTTCAAATCGAACAATGCCGGCGGCGTGCTCGGTGGCATCAGCACCGGTCAGGACCTGGAGGTTTCGATTGCGATCAAGCCGACCAGTTCGATCATCACGCCGCGCGAGTCGATCGACACCGCCGGGAATTCGACCGAAGTCGTCACCAAGGGCCGGCACGACCCCTGCGTCGGCATCCGCGCCACGCCCATCGTCGAGGCGCTGCTGGCATTGGTCGTGATGGAACATGCCCTGCGCCAGCGTGCGCAAAACGCGGACGTCAAGCTCGACGTGCCACCGATCCAGGCATCGTTCCTGTAGGCTCGCGGGCCTTTCGGCCCTCGGTACCGCGCTTGCGCTTCAGGGACTTGTCGCAGGCCCGCCCGCGGGTGCCGCTTTGGGGGTGGGAATCATGGACGGGTCTTTTGGCGGCTTGGCGTCGGGGCAACCGGCGAGCAGCGCCGCAGCGCAGAGCAGGCCGCAAAGGCTGACAAGTTTTTTCATCGCGCAATCCCCTTCATCGTCTGGGCCGCCGGCCGGATCAGGCCGGCCTGAACCCTGAACATCTGAACCGCCGAACGACTACTTGACCGGCTGCACCTGGGCCGGTGCGCGCCTCACCACGTTGCGGGTGGCTTCCGGGTTGTCGTCGGGCAGGCAGGTGAACGTGACTTCGTACGGCCCGGCAAGCGGCGCCTTGCCCGTTTCGGTCACCTGCATGGCCTCGTTGCGCGCGGCGCAAAATTCATCGGCCTGGGTCAGCGCGACCTTCCGACTTTCGGCCGGCACGCCCATGGCACCGCGGGCGGTGATGCGGAAATGATTGTTCCCGAGATCGACCACGCCGGTGCTTTTGGGGGCCACGGCACAGGCGCCGAGCGTTGCGCAAAGCAGCGCGGCCAGCAGGCCGCGTGATGCCGTGATGGCGACCGAAAAACGTGCGGCAGACGCGCCGCTGCGAGAGGTGGCAGAGGACGTGGCGCAGGACGCCGCGGAAGACGTTGTGGACGACGCGGCAGGGGACGACAAGGCATGAATGTGCATGCGACAGAGTATGCGGACGCTGCGCGGCCGTGTCACGGCCTGCGGCGGAAATTGCGGCCCCGTCCTACG
>JAQGNA010000118.1 GCA_028292075.1 Rhodoferax sp.
CACCGAAGAATACGCCACCAGAAGTCATGGCACGCCTGCGTGAGATCACCGCCAAGGTGGCCAACGAGCCGTCGCTGCGCGAGGTGATGGACAAGCAGAACCTCGGCTTCGTCTACACCGACGGTGCGGTGTTCAAGGAGACGCTGGCGAAGGACAACGTCTACTTCGGCGAGCTGATCACCAAGCTGAACATCAAGCCGTAGGCCTGGCAAAACCCGGGTGGCGCACTTCGTGTCGCCGCCCACCCCCTTTCGACGGGCTCAGGACAGGCTTGCAGGGGGCAACGCCGGCGGACTGGCAGAGTCAGATCCGCAGCGTTCTGGAAGGGGATCCGGCCGGCGTCGCGCAGTGACGTCGCCCTCGTTCCCACCATTGACGGCATCACCACATCCACAGGAGAAGAAACCTTGACCACTCCCAACACATCAGGGCTGCGTCGCGCAGCGGCGACGGCAGCGACGGCCTTTGGCCTGGCCGCCGCGGCTGGCGGCGCTTCGGCGGCCACCTGGGTTTACATCGCCAACGCCGACAGCCAGGAGATCTCGGTGCTTTCGCTCGACCGCGCCGAAGGGGTGCTCACGCCGGTGGAGACGGTGAACGTCGGCGGCATGGTCATGCCGATGGCGGTCAGCCCGGACAAGCGTTTTCTTTACGCGGCCTTGCGCTCACAGCCCTACCGCGTGTTGAGCTTTGCCATCGACGGCGCCACCGGCAAGCTGCGCAAGCTGGGTGAAGCGCCATTGGCCGACAGCATGGCCAACATCGACACCGATGCCACCGGCAAGTGGCTCTTTGCCGCTTCGTACCCAGGGCACAAGATTACGGTGAACGGCATCGACAAGGACGGCAAGGTCGGTGCGGTCCAGCAGCTCATTCCCACCGCGCCCAATGCCCACGCGATCCATGCCGATGCGACCAACCGCTTCGTGCTGGCCACCAGCCTGGGCGGCGACAACATCTCCAGCTGGCGCTTCGACGCGAACACCGGTCAGCTCGCGCCCAATGCGCCCGGGCTGACCGGCTTCAAGGCCAAGGCCGGCCCGCGCCATCTGGTGTGGGACAAGGCACAGCGCCACGCCTATGTGATCGACGAGCTCGACGCGGCGCTGCATGTGTTCGCCTGGGACGCCGGCGCCGGCAGCCTGAAGCTGCTGCAGAGCAGCACTGCCCTGCCCGCCGGCTTCACCGGCAACCCCTGGGCGGCCGACCTGCATCTCACGCCGGACGGCCGCTTCCTGTATGCGTCGGAGCGCACGTCGAGCACGATCTCCGGCTTCCGCGTCGACGCTGCGAGCGGCCTGCTGCAGCCGCTCGGCCAGACGCCGACCGAGAAGACGCCGCGCGGCTTCGCCATCGATCCGAGCGGCCGCTACCTGATCTCCACGGGCCAGGAATCGCACAGCGTTTCGGTGCATCCGATCGATCCGGACACCGGCGCTCTCGGCAGCCCCAAGCGCCTGGCCCTGGGCAAAAACCCCAACTGGGTCGAGGTCGTGGACCTGCCCTGAGCCGCCGTACGCCATCGCGTTCACATTCGCATCCACATTCCATCATTTCAGTCATTCCAATCCGAAGGAGATTCGCAACATGCAACGCCGTACCCTCATCCACACGGCCATCGCCGCCACGGCCGTTGGCGCCCTGCCCTCGCTGGCGCTGGCGCAGAACACCTGGCCCACCGGCAAGGCCATCACCTACATGGTGCCTTTTCCGGCGGGCGGCACCACGGACGTGCTGGCCCGCCTGATCGCGCAGCAACTGGGCACGGTGCTCGGCACTTCGGTCATCATCGACAACCGGGGTGGCGCCGGTGGCAGCGTGGGCTCCGAGATCGCCTCGCGCGCGGCGCCGGACGGCTTCACCATGCTCGGCGGCACGATCAGTTCGCATGCCATCAACATCAGCCTGTACCCCAAGCTCGGCTACGACCCGATCAAGTCGTTCGCGCCCGTGACGCTGATCGGCACGAACCCCGTGGTGCTGGTGGTGAACCAGGCCAGCCCCTACAAAACGCTGAAGGACGTGATCGACGCCAGCAAGGCCAAGGCGGCGGCGGGTGGACTTTCGTCGGCCTCGGCCGGCACCGGCACCTCGCAGCATCTGGCGCTGGAACTCATGGCCTACAAGTCGGGTGTGAAGTTCACGCACATTCCGTACAAGGGCTCCGGCCCGGCGATCCAGGACGTGATCGGCGGCCAGGTCGACATGATGTTCGACACCACCGTGGTGGCCGGTCCGCACATCCAGAGCGGCAAGCTGCGCGCCATCGCCGTGACATCGGCCAAGCGCCTTGCCTCACTGCCCAACGTGCCCACGGTGGCCGAGTCGGGCATTCAGGGCCTGGGCGATTTCGCCGTCGAATCGTGGCAGGCCGTCTTCGTGCCTGCCGGTACGCCACAGCCCATCGTCGACCGGCTGCACAAGGAGATCCGCGCAATCCTGGCCAAGCCCGAGATGCAGGAAAAGATGAAGGGTTTCGGCATCGAGCCGGCCGACCTGACCACCGCCCAGATCGCCGCCTTCCAGAAGGCCGAGGTCGACAAGTGGGCGCAGGTGATCAAGGCGGCGAACATCAAACCGGACTGATCCGCCACCAAGCAAAAAGCCCGCCGATGAGGGCTTTTTCATGGGCGAGAGGGCCGCGTTTCAGCCCGGCGGGGTGACCGGCGCCAAAGCCGCAACAGGA
>JAQGNA010000126.1 GCA_028292075.1 Rhodoferax sp.
TAGAAGATGGTGCTCATGAAGAAAAGCATGCTCATCCACAGGATGGCCGACTGGCTCGACAAAAAGTACTTCAACCAAAATACGTTTTCCGACCGGGCCAGCTGCGCCTGGCCCTCGCCCCCGCCGCCCTGGTAGGAGGCGATGGCCAGCAGCGAGAAGCCGATCACCGCCAACGCCAGCCAGCGCAAGGGACGCCAGTACCACGCCAGCCACACCATGGCCGGAACGGCGGCCACCAGAATGCCGCGCTCGTAGACGTCCATGTACGCGCCGTAGCGGCTGTAGCTGAACAGCGCGCCGGCCACCATCAGCGCGGCGAACAGCCAGTCGAGCACCCCTCGCCGCGAGAAGAAGCCTTCGTTCAGGGTGATGGTGGTGGTACCGGCCGTGCCGTGGCCGGAGGGAGTGCGGGGAGCCGCGCGGGTCGCCGTGTTCATGCTGATTCCTTCATCGTTTCGACCCCGAGCAGCTTTTGCTTGAGGTGCTCGAACTCGCGGTCGCCGTCCATGGTCTTCCGGTTGGCCGACAGCGCCATCGTGGCCGCCGTGCGGCTGCCTGCCGGTGCCATCCAAATCCAGACCCGGCGCTCGCGCACGTACAACATGGCGAACACGCCCAGGATCAGGAAGGCGCAACCAAGATACACCACATTCTTGCCGGGCGCGCGGGCAACCTGGAACACGCTGGCCTGTACCTGCTTGAAATCTGTCAGCGCGAAAGCCATGGGCGCCGGGTAGAGTTGGACATCGCTCAGCGAAAGCACCGCCTGGGTCATGAACGCCTGGGTCTTGTCGTTGGCCTCCAACGGCGGGCGCTGGTCATGCTCGCGGCTGATCTGGGCCAGCTCGAACAACACGCCGTTCAGAATGCGCACGAGCACCTCGCCTGCACGGGCGCGTTCAGCTTCAGGCACGTTGGACTCCATGAAATCGGCAATGGCTTGCAGGCCGCCCGACGCCTTGCCGGCGGTCGCGGGTGCTTCGGTGCCGGCGAACAGCGACATCGCCCGGTTGGCCGACTCCGCCAGCTGGCGCGCCAGTTCGGGCCGCGTCGGGTCGACCGCCTTGGCCGCATAACGTTGCACCGCCTGGCCACGCAGCGCCGGATCGGCCAGCGCGGCACGGAGGTGCAGAAAGCCTTCCATACCGCCCTGGTCGTCCGACGGAATGCGCAGGTAGCGGAAAGCCTCGGCCGGGTTCTCGCGCATGCCGAGCAGGAACGACGGCGCGCCTTCGCCCGTGTCGACGGGCAGCATGTAGTTGTGGAACTCGCGCGCCTGACCGGAGGCGTCTCGCAGCTTGTATGAAATGCTCGGCCCGACGTTGCGCAATTCCTTCTGCGTCACGGTCTTGTTGGCCGCGCCGAGGCGGGCATCGATGGAGGAACGCAGATCGACCTTGCGCACGTCCACGCCCGGTGCACCGCCCGCAGCGCCGAAATTCTCGACGTTGATGACCCGCAGCGCGGTGTATTCGAGCGTGAGCTCTTCACCCGCCGCGCCCTGGCCGCGCGACAGTTTGGCGCTGCCGCCGATGACGCCGTCGATCTCGAACGGCTTGGTGGCCGCATTGATCTGGATGGCCTTCAGCTTGACCGAGGAGCCGCCGTCGTCGAAGCTCGACTGGTAGATTTCCACGCCGCGGTAGTTGGCAGGATGGTTCACCTCGACCCGGGCAGGCGTGGTGGCGCCGGTGTCGCGGTCGTGAATCACGATCTCGCTGGCAAACAGCTTCGGCATGCCGGTCGAGTAGTACTCGACGATGAACTTCTTGAGCTCGATGGCGAAAGGGAGGTCCTGTACCAGGATGCCGTCCGCCTGGTTCAAAATGGCCGTGCTCGATTGCGTGCCCTCAGCCACCAGAATGTTGCCTCGGAAGGTGGGGTTGCCTGGGGGCAGGCGGTGCTCGGGTTTCACGTCCGCGATCATGCCGCCGCCGGTATAGGCGCTCTTGCCGGTGAACAGCATCTGGGCGCGCACCACCAGGTCGCCATCGAGCAGGCCGCCGACGCACACCAGCACGATGGCGCTGTGGGCGGCGATGTAGCCGAGCTTGTTGGCCGCACCGGCCTTGGCGGCCACCATCCAGCCGGCGCCGTCGGCCGTTTCGCGCTGCTGCAGCTTGACCTTCCAGCCGCCGCCCACCAGCATTTGTCCCACCCGCCGCGCCGCCGCCTCGGGCGTTTCGGCCAGCGTCGCCTCGGCGCGGTGGTGAAAGGCCTTCAGACTCTGCGCACGAATGTTTTCCTTGTAGGTGCGGATGTCGATGAGGATCTTCGGCGCGTTGCGCGCGATGCACAGCGAAGTGCTGGTCACGAGAAAGGCCAGGATCAGCAGGAACCACCATGCGCTGTAGACCGCCGTGAGGCTGGCCGCATCAAAGACCCGCGCCCAGAAAGGGCCGAACTGGTTGATGTAATTGCCCACCGGCTCGTGCTGCTTCAGCACGGTGCCGATCACCGATGCGATGCAGATGACGGTCAGCAGCGAGATCGAGAACCGCATTGAGGACAGCATCTCGACCAGCGAGCGCAGCAACGGGGATCGCGTCTTGACGCTGATGCCTTGGGTGGAGACGGACATGGAGATCGCTCGGGCAGGGAGTTGGCGGGTCAGGCGGAGGGCGGCATCAAAAAAGGCGGGGCATCCAGGATGGCCCGCCTCTCTTGGTTGGCAAAAAGGCCGCTTGGTTCAATCCAGCAGGCCCGATTGCCCATGCCGACCCATCGCCGACGCCTGTTTTCAGCGCAGGCCGGCGATGTAGTCGGCCACCGCCTTGATCTCGCGGTCGTTCAATTTGGCGGCGACCTGCGTCATCGGCAGGCTGTTGGCGCGAACGCCGTCGCGGAAGGCGGTCAGTTGACCGGCAACGTAGTCGGCATGCTGGCCGGCCAGGCGCGGGTATTGGGAAGGAATGCCGGCGCCGGTGGGGCTGTGGCAGCCGGCGCAAGCCGGCACCTGCCGGTCGGAAATGCCGCCGCGGTAGATGCGTTCACCCATGGCAACCAGCGCCTTGTCCTTGGCGAAACCGGGCTTGGCCGGCTTGGCCGTGACCCAGTAAGCGATGTTGCGCATGTCGTCGTCGCTCAGCGCCGATGCAAAACCCTTCATGATCGGGTTGTTGCGCTTGCCGGCCTTGAACTCTTGCAGTTGCTTCACCAGATACTCGGGGTGCTGGTGTGCGAGCTTCGGGTTGGCCGGAATGCCGGAGTTGCCGTCGGCGGCATGGCAGGCGGCGCACACTGCCGTGAAAGAGGCTTCTCCCTTCACGAGATCGGGCTTGGCGGGCGCGGCGGGCTTTTCCTCGGCTGCGGACGCCGTCAGCAAAGGAGCGGCGAGCACGGCGGAGACCAACATGGAGGCGAAAAACTTCATAGCGGGTGTCTTATCGAGGTCTTATGGTGGAGCAGTTCGCAGGCGAAAAACCCGTTGATTCTACAATGAGGGTCCAGCTCTCTCATCGAGAGCGCGTCGAAGATTGAATGACCAACACCTCCCATCCCCGAGCCCGCAAGCCCGCTGGCGCCCCGAAGACGCCCGTGGCAGGCCCTGCTGAAGCCAAGCCTACCGAGGCCAAATCGGCTGCCGCGGTGGCCTCCGGCTGGATGCACACCGCGCGTTTCCTCACCACCGCGCCGCAGCTGCACCACCTCCCTCCGCTCGACATACCGGAAATCGCCTTCGTCGGCCGCTCCAACGCCGGCAAATCCACCTGCATCAACACGCTCACCCAGCAGAAGCAGCTGGCGTATGCCTCCAAGAAGCCGGGCCGCACGCAGAACATCAACCTCTTCGCACTCGGCAAACAGGGTGTGACCGACGCCGTGCTGGCCGACCTGCCGGGCTACGGCTATGCCGCCGTGCCGAGGGCAGACAAGGTGCGCTGGCAGCAGGTGATGGCCAACTACCTGGTCACGCGGGAGAACCTCACCGGCATCGTGATGATGTGCGACCCCCGCCACGGCTTGACCGAGCTCGACGAGATCCTGCTCGACATCGTCCGTCCGCGCGTGGTCGAAGGCCTCAAGTTCCTCATCCTGCTGACCAAGGCCGACAAGCTCAACCGCGAAGAAGCCACCAAGGCGCTGTCGATCGCGCGACTCCA
>JAQGNA010000176.1 GCA_028292075.1 Rhodoferax sp.
GCATGCTGGTGGCGACCGCCATCGGCTGGCTGATCGGCACGCTGGCCATCCGCCGCACCGGCATCTACTTCTCGATGATCACACTGGCGCTGTCGCAGATCGCCTACTTCCTTGCCGTGCAGATCCCGTGGACCGGCGGCGAGGACGGCATGCAGGGCATCCCGCGCGGCAAGCTGCTCGGGCTGGTCGACCTGTCGGTGGACAATCACATGTACTACTTCACCCTGGCGGTTTTCGTGGCGGGCTTTCTGGCGATCCACCGCATCGTGCATTCGCCGTTCGGCCAGTCGCTCAAGGCGCTGCGCGACAACGCCCCGCGGGCCGTATCACTGGGCTACGACACCGACCGCTGCAAGCTCTACGCGTTCATGCTGTCCGCGGCATTCACCGGCCTGGCCGGCTCGATGAAGGCGCTGGTGCTGCAGCTGTCCGCCCTCAACGACGTCATGCTCACCACCTCGACCGAGACCCTGCTCATGACGCTGCTCGGCGGCCTCGGCACCAGCTGGGGCCCGGTGGTGGGCGCGGCGCTGGTCGTGAGCCTGCAGAACTACCTGGCCTCGCTGGGCGGGCTGGTCACCATCATCACCGGGCTGACCTTCATCGTCTGCGTCTCGTTCTTCCGGCGCGGCATGGTCGGGGAATGGGAAGCCTGGCGACAGCGCCGCGGTGCCCGGCCCGGGCGGCCGAAGGCGCCACCTGCGGCGGCCAGCCCGCACAATGCTCCCCTGAAAACCCCTGTCACCCCTTGAAGACTGTCCTCATGAAACGCATCCAGGTCATCGATTCCCATACCGGCGGCGAGCCCACACGCCTCGTCATCGGCGGTTTTCCCGAGCTCGGCCACGGCAGCATGGCCGAACGCCGCGCCTTGCTGGCCGCCGAGCACGACGCCTGGCGGGCCGCCACCGTGCTGGAGCCGCGTGGCAGCGACGTGGTGGTCGGGGCGCTGCTGTGCGAGCCGGTGTCGCCCGACGCAGCCGCCGGCGTGATCTTCTTCAACAACACCGGCTACCTCGGCATGTGCGGCCACGGCACGATCGGCCTGGTCGCCACCCTGGCGCACATGGGGCGCATCACCCAAGGCGAGCACCGCATCGAGACGCCGGTGGGCACCGTGACAGCCACCCTGCATGCCGACGGCGCGGTGAGCGTGCGGAACCTGCCGGCCTACCGGCATCTGCACCAGGTGGCCGTCGAGGTGCCGGGCCATGGCACGGTGCGCGGCGACGTGGCCTATGGGGGGAACTGGTTCTTTCTTGTCAACGACCACGGACAACGCCTGGCAAGCGACAACCTGCCCGCCCTCACGGCCTACACCTCGCTGCTGCGCGAGGCGCTGGCGGCACAAGGCGTCACCGGCCGCGATGGCGCGGAGATCGACCACATTGAAATTTTTGCCGAGGGCACCGAAAGGTTCGCAACCGGGGAACGCTCCCCCATGGCGGGCGCAGCGGCAAGCACGGGTAATACCTACCACAGCAAGAACTTCGTGCTGTGCCCCGGCCTGGCGTACGACCGCTCGCCCTGCGGCACGGGCACCAGTGCCAAGATCGCCTGCCTGGCCGCCGATGGCAAGCTCGCGCCAGGCGAGATCTGGCGCCAGGCCAGCGTGATCGGCAGCGTGTTCGAAGCCAGCTACACGCTGGAGGACGGCCAGGTCGTGCCCACGATCCGCGGCCGCGCGCACCTCAGCGCCGAAGCCACCCTCCTGATCGAAGACGACGACCCCTTCGGCTGGGGCATTCGCCTGTAGATGAACCATAGCCTGAAGATGAAGCCGCCCATGACACCCGCGCTCGCCTCGCCCATGGCCCCGGCCGCCGCGCCCAAGCGCCGTGCGGCCGACATCGCCTTCGACGCGCTCGAGACGATGATCGCCACGCTGCAGCTCGAGCCGGGCAGCCCGGTGGTCGAAGGCGAGCTGGCCGAACGCACCGGCCTGGGCCGAACGCCGGTGCGCGAGGCGCTGTTGCGCATGGTGTCGAGCGGGCTGATCGTGCAGCAGCCGCGGCGTGGCCTGCTGGTGTCGAACATCGACCTGGCCGACCACCTCGACGTGGTGCAGACGCGGCGCGTGCTCGAATGCCTGATCGCCGGCTGCTCGGCCCGCCGTGCCACCGCACGCCAGCGCAAGGACATCGTGCTCTGCGCGGCCAAGATGGTGAAGGCCGCCGCCCGTGCCAACCTGAACGAATACATGGCGGCCGACCACGAGCTCGACCAGGTGAACCATCAGGCCAGCCACAACCTGTCGGCAGTGAAATGCGTGGTGCCGCTGATCGTGCAGTCTCGCCGCTTCTGGTATGCCTACCAGCACGAGGGCGAGATCACCGAAGGCGCCAAGGCCCACATGCTGCTGGCCGAAGGCATTGCCTCGGGCGACGAGTCGGTGGCGGTCGCGGGGGCCAACCAGCTCATGGATTACCTCGAACAGTTCGCCCGGCGGGTGATCGACAAGTAGCGACCGAATTGCGGCGGTCCGGACCTCATCTGCCCGCCCGAGACGCCACGCAAAACGGCGGCCCAGGGCCGCCGTTTGTCCTTGTGGCCATCACCGGCCGAAGCCGGCGCTGGCCGATTGGCTGCTTAGCCGTTGCCGTTCGCCAGGCGCAGGTTCTTGCCTTCGACGATCACACGCGAGCCCACTGGCACATCGCTCGAAATGTCCATGCTGCGGTGGGTGCCGTTGTCCATGCGCACCCGCACCTGGTAAACGGTGACCTTGTTCATGTTTTTCTCGACCGTGTTGCCGGCATAGGCACCGCCGGCGGCGCCGAGCACCGACATGGCCGTCTTGCCGTTGCCACCGCCCACCTGGTGGCCCAACAGGCCGCCGAGCACGCCACCCGCCACGGTGCCGATGCCGATGGTGGTGTTGCCGACGTTCACGCCGTTGACCTTGCCGGGGCGCTGCACCGCCTGCACGCTCTCCACGGTGCCGCAGGTGCTGCAGACGTCGTTGCGCGCCACGGTGGCCGGCGCCTTGGGCTGCACGTAGGTGGTGTTGTTGCTGGCGTATTGGTTGACCGGCTGGGGCGCCGGTGCGCGGGCCACCGGGGCTTGCACGGGCGCTTGCATCGGCGCGGTCACCGGTGCGAGTGTCTGTGGTGCCAGCGAGGGTGCATTGGCTGCATTGGATGCATTGGCTGCATTGGCCACTGGCGCGTACAGGCCAGGGGCGGCAGTCGGCACGCCCACGTTCGCCTCGGTGCGATTGCCGACGAGGGCGGCGGTCAGCGCCAGCACGGTGACGCCGAGCACGGCGACGATGGCCACCAGCATCTTGTTGCGCTGCATGTGGTCGGCGAGGCCGGGCTGGCCGGAGGAAGAATTGGTTTGGTTGGTTTCCATGATGGACTCCTTTGACAGGTTCACCGTTGTACCAGCCCGCTGTCAACGGCTTGTAGGACGAGAGTTAAGAAAGTAAGCGGACGTTGCGCCGAGCTGACCGCCCGGCCGTAGCAGGTCGGCAGTTGAAGACACGCGTGCCGCTGGTGGGCGTTGTGATCTTGCGTGCCAAAGTGGCCGGCACGCGCAACAATAGCGCCTGCATCTCTGCCTTGCCCCAACGCACCCACCCTCATGAAAAAATCAAACCCATCCCTGGCACGCCGCATGGCCCACGCCATCTACCTCGCGCACTGACATGCGCCTGCTGCTTGTCGAAGACGAAGCCGAAATGGCCGCCTGGCTGCTGCGAGCATTCAGGCAAAGCAGCCATGTGGCCGACCACGCACCCGACGCCCGCACCGCCGAATCGCTGCTGGCCGGCAACGACTACGACGCTGTGGTGCTCGATCTGCGCCTGCCCGACCGCCATGGCCTGGCCCTGCTGGCCGACATCCGAAAGGCCGGCGATCGCACACCGGTGCTGGTGCTCACCGCCCAAGGCTCACTGCAGGACCGCGTGAAAGGCCTCAACGTCGGCGCCGATGATTTCCTGACCAAGCCTTTCGCGATCGAAGAGCTGGAGGCGCGACTTTCCGCGCTGGTGCGACGCACGCGCGGCAACGCACATGCGGCACTCCAGTGCGGTTCGCTCGCCTGTCCACATGACGGCCGGGCATTCACGCTGGGCGGCGCGCTGCTGCAGCTCACGCCCCGTGAAAGCGCCGCGCTGTACGTGCTGCTGGCCCGCAGCGGCACGCCGGTGGAAAAGTCGCACCTGTCGGGCAAGGTGTTTCCGACGGACAGCCATGCCGGGCCCGATGCCATCGAGCTGGTGTTGCACCGTCTGCGCCGCAAGCTTTCCGGCGGCGACGTGCGCATCGTCACCGTGCGAGGACTTGGCTACATGCTGGAGGCCACGGTCATTGGACTCGGCGGCGGCGGTGGCGCTGGCACCGAGACGCCGGCCACACCGGCATGACGTCACAGGCTGCGGCGCGCGCATGAAGATCCTCCGGACCGACCCCGACCGCTTCGGC
This sequence comes from Rhodoferax sp., assembly GCA_028292075.1. Next base: position 4,431 of record JAQGNA010000176.1, read on the forward strand.
ATTCGCGCGCGGCTGCTGACGCTGCTGATCCCGGGCATTCTCGGTTTGCTGGCAATGGACAGCTGGAGCGACTACCACGCAATGCGCAACCTCGTGCAGGACGCCTACGACCGCGCCATGCTGGAGTCGGTCAACGCGCTGCGCAGCGGCGTCGGCCTGGCGCCGGACGGCTCTCTGCGGCTGAACGCGCCGCCGTTCGTCCTGCGGACCTTGCAGGACGAAAGCGGGCCGCGGCACCGCCACCTGCATGTCGGGCTGACACCGCTGGGCACCGCCACGGTGGCCGCACCCTTGTCCGCACCGCACACGTCGATCGGTGCACCCGCGGAACGCCTCCTGCTCGGCCAGGCCGACCTGCCGGAGCCTCCCCTGCCACCGCCCCCGTCGCCGCCGCCACGGCCGCCCCTGCGCCCACCATTGCCGCCGCCCATGCCCACGGTGGACAACCCGCCCGGGCAGCCATCGCCCACCGCAACCACCACGCACGGCACCGCCACCAACCTCAACGCCATGGCCCAGAGCCCGGCGGCCGCGGCCGTCACCACCTGGTACGACAGCCACTACGACGGTGGTCCGGTCCGGCTGGTGGCGCAACGCAGCCGGGTCGTCGATGGCCACGGCCAGGCCTATGATTTGTTGATTCAGGTGTCGGAGAGCACCGGCCCGCGAGGGCTGGCGCAGGCGGCGGCCGCTCAACAGGCCTTGCTGCGCGACGCCCGCATGGTGCTCGTCGTCATCCTGCTGGTGTGGCTCGGGGTCACCTGGTCGTTGCGGCCGCTCGAGCGGCTGCGCCGGTCGGTGCTGGCAAGCAAGCCCTATGAGTTGAAGACGCTCGACACCAGCGATGTGCCGCACGAGGTGGCACCGCTGGTCGCTGCGGTGAACCAGCATGTGGCCAGCTACCGCGAGCTGCTCGACCAGCAGTCGCAGTTCCTGGCCGATGCCTCGCACCAGCTGCGCACGCCGCTGGCCATCATGATGACCCAGGCCGGCGTGGCGCTGCGCGAGAAGGACCCGGCGCAGCACGTCGCCACGCTGCGCGCGATCATCGCGCAGGTGTCGCGCAGCCGGCGGCTGTGCGAGCAGCTGCTGTCGCTGGCACATGCGAGCGACTCCACGCCGGCGGTCGACACGCCGCAGCGCGTGGACCTGGAAGCGGTGGCCAAGAACGTGGTGCTGCAGCACCTCACGCTGGCCCACGAGAAGCACCAGGACCTGGGCTGGGTCGGCACACCGGACTGCGAAACCACGACAGCGCCCGGCCTGGCCCACGCGCCGGAGGCCGTGCCGGTGCTGGCCCGCGGCGCCGAGCTGCACGAGGCCTTGTCGAACCTGGTGCACAACGCCATCGTCTACACGCCGCCCGGCGGCCAGATCACCGTGACGGTCCGCCGCGATGGCGGCATGGCCCGGGCCGAGGTGCAGGACAGCGGCCCGGGCATTCCGGCCGCGCGCCGAGCCGGGGTGTTCGAGCGCTTCCACCACGGCGGGACGCCCGCCGACCGGGCCCAGCCGGGTGCCCCGCACGGTGCCGGCCTGGGCATGGCCATCGCCCGCGCCTACGCCAGGCGCAACGGTGGCGACATCGAACTGGCCGGCGCGAGCTTGTTGGACGTGGCTGCCGTCGGCTTCGGAGGCGATCCGGTGCGCACCACGGGGCTTCGCGCCATCCTCAGCCTGCCACTGGCAGAGGCCCACGAAACCAGGATCAGCTGAAGCGAGCCGCTGCGATGCGTCACGGAGACATGCGGTCTGGCGTCAGGCGGTCACAGGGCCGCTGTCCTCCCTGATCTTGGTGGTGGCGGTGGCGTTTTCGTCGCCGATGATCAGGCCGAAGGTGAGCAGGACCGTGCCGATGCCAAAAATGCCGAGCGTGGCCCAGAAGTGGCCAGCCTCGGCACCCAGCGGCCCTATGGGGCCACGGGTTTTCCTGGTGAGGGATAACACGTATTCCGCAGCCACCTCGACAAAACGAAAGCCGATTGGAAGCGTCGCTTTCTACCATCCGCTCCAACCCGAAAGCCCTACCGGCCCGGACAACCCAAGGAGACGCGGATGCAAAGTCCTACACCGAAGACATGGCCCTGCCCGGCGGCAGCGTGGAGCCGCCTGCCATGAACATGAAGAACCGAAACTTCGTGAGGGGCCTATTCCTCATGGCGATCGCGCTGCTGTTCGGCGGCGTGGCCACCAACTACTCGATCGGCGAACTGAGCCGCTCGGGCCCGGGCCTGTTCCCGGTGATGATCAGCGGCTTCCTGTTCCTGATCGGCGTGCTCACCGTGGTGCGCTCGCACTTCGTCGAACAGGTGCCGCTCGACTACAACGTGAAGAACATCGCGCTGATCCTGCTGAGCCTGGTCGGCTTCGCGGTGATCTCGGAGCACATCAACATGATCCTGGGGATCATCTTCCTGGTGTTCTGCTCCACCTTCGCGGGCACTTCTTACTCCATTGTCCGCAACGTCAAGATCTCGATCGGCCTGATCCTGGTCGCATTCGCCTTCAAGAACCTTCTCGGCCTTAGCCTGCCGCTCTACTGATATGGAAATCATCCACAACCTGTCGCTCGGGTTCGACCAGGCCCTGACCTGGCAGAACCTGATGTACTGCGCCATCGGCTGCACCGTGGGCACGCTGATCGGGCTGTTGCCCGGCCTGGGCCCGCTGTCGACCATCAGCCTGCTGCTGCCACTCACCTATTCCATCCCCACTGGCGGCGCGCTGATCATGCTGGCCGGCATCTACTACGGGGCCCAGTACGGGGACAGCGTGAGCGCGATCACGATGAAGATTCCACATGCCAGCAGCATCGTGGCCTGCATCGACGGCTACCAGATGACGCTCAAGGGCAAGACCGGCCTGGCGCTGTTCACGGCCGGCATCTCGAGCTTCATCGGCGGCACGGTGGCCATCATCGTGCTGTCCACGATGGCGCCGGCGCTCGGTGAAGTGGGCTTCCTGTTCGGCCCGGCCGACTACTGCGCGCTGATGCTTCTCGGCTTCTTCTGCGTGAGCTTCGTGTCCGCTGGCAGCCTGCTCAACGGCCTGGCCATGGCCATGGTCGGCGTGCTGCTCGGCATGGTCGGCACCGACGTGAACAGCGGGGTCGCGCGCTACACCATGGACCTGCCCTTCCTGATGGACGGCATCGGCCTCATCAGCATTGCGCTGGGCTGCTTCGGCATTGCCGAGGTGGTGAAGAACCTGGACAACAAGAACGTGCTCACGCCCTTCAACGGCGAGATCAAGCTGATGCCGACCTGGCCTGAGTTCAAGCGCATCATCCCGAGCGCCCTGCGCGGCAGCGTGATCGGCTCGATCCTGGGCATCCTGCCCGGCGGCGGCCCGACCATCGCCCAGTTCGCGGCCTATGCGGCCGACAAGAAGTTCAGCAAGTACCGGCACGAGATCGGCACCGGCTGCATCGAAGGCGTGGCCGGCCAGGCCGCGGCCGACGAAGCCGCGGCCCGCACCAGCTTCATCCCGCTGATGGCCATCGGCATCCCCGAGAACGCCGTGATGGCGCTGATGATGGCCGCCTTCGTGGTCAAGGGCATCCAGCCCGGCCCGAACATGATCGCCACCCACCCCGACCTGTTCTGGGGCCTGGTGGCCAGCATGTGGGTCGGCAACTGCTTCCTGGTGGTGCTGAACGTGCCGCTGGTGCGCTACTGGCTGTCGGTGTTCAAGATTCCCTACACGGTGCTGTTCCCGGCCATCATGTTCTTCTGCTGCATCGGCACCTTCAGCATCAACAACAGCCTGGACGACATCTACACCACGGCGGTGTTCGGCCTGATCGGCTACCTGTTCCTGCGCCTGGACATGGAAGCCGCACCGTTGATGCTGGGCTTCATCCTCGGCCCGATGCTGGAAGAAAACTTCCGCCGCGCGATGCTGCTGAGCCGCGGCAGCTTCAGCGCCTTCGTGAACCGCCCCATCAGCGCCACGCTGCTGGCCGTGATCGCCACACTGGTGATCTGGCAGATCGTCGTGTTCCTCCACAAGCTGCGCCAGGCCCATGGCAAACCGATCCACATCGAAACGGCGGAAGAGCGCATCGATCACCAGACGAAGACAACGCCAGCGCTCGACGTTCCGGCATAGGCGCGGCGCTCCGGCTCCGAACGGGCCGGCGCACGCTGCACCCTTACGCCCACGGTCCCCCGTGGGCGTTTTTCGTGGTGAGACCATGAGCGCGGCGTACGAAAAGTACGTCCCCAAAAAACGGACCATGCGCGGGCCTCGCCGGTAAAGTTTCCGGAAGGATTTACCTCTTCTTACCTCTTGAACGACTGGACGACCCGCTGGCAAGAAGAACCCGGGCCTGATGGCGCCGCCTGCGGGCCCTGCGAGCTTGACAGGCATGGCAATTGCCGGTCAACGGTGGATGGCGCAGGGCGGCCCACCAGGCCAGAAGGCCCTGTCCATTGTCAGTTCCCATGTCGAAATCCTTTGGCATGGTCCGTCAACCGTTCACAGGAACCACCATGGCCAGCAGCACCCCTCCGGAAACCCCTTACACCACCCGCAGTGCCACGCACACCGCAACGCGCAGCAACTCGAATCCGCTGGACTGGATCGCCCTGATTCTGATGATCATCGGTGCCATCAACTGGGGGCTGGTGGGCGCTTTGAACGTCGATCTCGTCGCCCTGCTCTTCGGCAACATGACCACCGCCGCACGGATCGTCTACGGGCTGGTTGGCCTGGCCGGCATCTACGGCATCTCCATGCTGTTCAAGGGCCCGCCCTCGCGCGGTTGAGAACGGCATGAGCACGGCACCATTCACCGGCGTTACGCCGGGTGCAGCCGAGGACAAATCGGACGAATCGGAAAGTTCGGCCGGGACGGAGAAGACGACCCATCCGGCGAGGCTGTCCGACCAGTTCGACGACGCCCCGAGCACCGCCTACGAGTACGCGAACGGCGACCGCGGCGACAAGTCGGGTGTCAACCTCGAACAGGA
>JAQGNA010000179.1 GCA_028292075.1 Rhodoferax sp.
ACCGCAAGCTCGGCTTCCACCTGGGCGAGGGTCCTCCGCTGGTGACACGCTGGGCGGTCGATCCGGCCCCATGACGGCCCGGTGCTCTGAGCACGCGGCGCCTTGATGAGATCGCCACCGCCTACAACCACGGCTGCCGGCGGACCACACGGCCCGGCGGAGAGAGCGGTAGAGTCAAGCGAACCACAACCGGTCCACCGCCATGTCCAGATACGCCATTCCCTATTTCACCGCGCTCGTCGTCATGGTGGCGCTCGACATGCTCTGGTTGCGGGTCATTGCCGTCGACTGGTACCGCGACGGCATGGGCAGCCTGCTCACCGAGCAGCCCAATCTGGTTGCGGCCGCGTTGTTCTACCTTCTCTACCCGATTGGCATCGTGGTCTTCGGCGTGCAGCTCGATCATCCCGAACAGGGCGTGATGCATGCGGCCATGATGGGTGCACTGTTCGGCTTCTTCGCCTATGCCACCTACGACCTGACCAACCTGGCTGTCATTCGCAACTGGCCTTTGAGCCTGTCGGTCATCGACCTCGCCTGGGGTACGGCGGTGAGTGGTGTCACTGCCGGCGTCACCAAGTTTGTCATCAGGCTCTGACATCGCCGTGCATTACACCCGCCGGGGCAAGGCCGGGTTCTTCTTGACCACCGCGTAACGCAGCAACGTCTTGTCGCGGGCCGCGGCGTGGTCGACGATGGGGGCGGGGTAGTTTTTTCCGAGCGTCACATCGGCCGCCAGCAATTCGATCTCGGTCGCCAGCCACGGTGCGTGGATGGCGCTGTCGGGTAGCAGGGCCAACTGCGGCAGGTAGCGCCGGATGAACTTGCCCTCCGGGTCGAAGCGCTCACTCTGGCTGACCGGATTGAAGATGCGGAAATACGGTTGCGCGTCGCAGCCGCTGGAGCTCGCCCATTGCCAGCCGCCGTTGTTGGAGGCCAGGTCGTAGTCGTTCAGGTGGTCGGCAAAGTAGCGCTCGCCCCAGCGCCAGTCGATTCCCAGGTCCTTCACCAGGAAACTGGCGACCACCATGCGCAACCGGTTGTGCATGTAGCCGGTCTGGTTGATTTGCGCCATGGCCGCGTCGACGAGCGGGTAACCGGTGCAACCCTTGCACCAGGCGTTGAACAGGGTTTGGGCATGCTTGCCGTGTTCCCACCCGATGGCGTCGTACTCCGCCTTGAAAGCGCGGGTGGCGGCATGCGGAAAATGGTGAATGATCTGCGCATAGAAGTCGCGCCAGATCAGCTCGGCCAGCCAGACGCTGGCGCCTTCCGACCCCTTGGTCACCATCTTTCTGGCCACCGAGGCCAGCTGGCGGACCGACACCGTGCCAAAGCGCAGGTGCACGCCGAGGTAGCTGGGGCCCTTCACGGCCGGGAAGTCGCGGGTGGCGCCGTAGCGGTCCATGCGCTCAAAGAACTCGTCGAACAGCAGCTCGCCGCCGATGGCGCCAGTGGGAATCTTCAGCTCGTGCAGGTTGGTCGGCTCGAAGCCGAGCTGGGCCAGGCTGGGCAGGGCGGTTTCCATGTCCTTGGGTCTTGGCGCCAGGGCTTCGGCGTAGCGCGCCACCGGATACGGCTTCAGGTAGAAATCGTCCACCTTCTTCAGCCAAGCGTTCTTGTAGGGCGTGAACACGCCATAGGCGCGCCCCTGCTGCGTCAGCAGTTCTTCCTTCTCGAACACCACATGGTCCTTGAAGGTGACGAACGACACCCCCTGGTGCGCCAGCGCGCCGCGGACCATGACGTCGCGCTCCACGGCGGGCGGCTCGTAGTCGTGGTTGCAGAAGACCGCCTGCGCATGCAGCGCCTGGGCCAGGGCAGGAATGGCTTCACGGGCCACGGCGTGCCGCACGATCAGTCCGCAGGCCGCCGGGTCCGAGGCGTCCACCGCCAGCGCGCGCAAAGCGGTGTCGAGTTCGGCCAGGCTTTCGTGGATGAATTCGACCCGGCGATCGGCGGTCAGGCCCTTTTCGATCAAGGGGTCGAGAATTTCGCGGTCGAAGATGAAGACGCAGTGCAACTGCCGGCATTCCTTCAGCGCGTGGTAGAGCGCGGCGTTGTCGAAGCAGCGCAGGTCTCGTCGGAACCACATCAGGCCGGTTGGATATTTCTTGTCCGTGTTCTTGTCTTTGGATGTGGGCAAAAAAGGCTCCCCGCCGTACTCGTTAAAATTTGGCCATGACTTCTGATTCTGCGCCGATGAACCTGACGCATCACTTCCTGATCGCGATGCCTGGGCTGGAAGACGAGGCTTTCGCCAAAAGCGTGGTTTACCTCTGCGAGCATAGCGAAAGAGGCGCATTGGGGCTGGTGATCAACAAGCTCAGCGACATCAGCCTGAAGCACCTGTTCGACAAGGTCGACCTTCCGTTGCGGCGGCCCGATCTTGCGGAAAGTCCGGTGTTCCAGGGCGGCCCGGTGCAAACCGAGCGGGGCTTCGTGCTGCACGAGGCCGTGTTGTCGGGCGAGGTCAATCCCACCGAGTCGGTCTATGCCTCCACCATGACCATTCCGGGCGGCCTGGAAATGACCACCTCCAAGGACGTGCTCGAAGCTTTGTCGACAGGCGCCGGCCCCCGCAAGGTGCTGGTCTCTCTGGGCTATTCGGCCTGGGGCGAGGGCCAGCTCGAGGCCGAGCTGGGCGAGAACAGCTGGTTGACCGTTGAAGCCGACCTGGCGGTCATCTTCGACACCCCGGTCGAACAGCGGTACGACAAGGCGCTCCTGTTGCTGGGCCTGCAGGCCTGGATGCTGTCCCCTGAAGCGGGGCATGCCTGATGGCGGAGCGCCGCACCGGCAAGGTATTCCAATGAGCGATCCCGCTTCTGACAGCGTGGTTCCGGTTCCTTCCCATCTGCAATCTTTTTTGGCCTTCGACTACGGCCAGAAACGCACCGGCGTTGCCACTGGCAACCGGCTCACGCAGAGCGCCACCGGCCGCAAGACCGTCCAGGCCGAGGGCGACGCCCGCTTCGTGCCCATCGCGGCCCTGGTCAAGGAGTGGCAGCCCGACGCCCTGGTGGTCGGCGTGCCGTATCACCCGGACGGTGCGCCCCATGAGAACACCCACCGCGCCCAACGTTTCGCGCGACAACTGCGTGGCCGCTTCGGCCTGCCGGTGTTCGAGGTGGACGAGCGCTACAGCACCACCGAAGCCATCGCCTCGGGCGCGAAAGATGCCGACGCGGCGTCGGCATGCATCATCCTTGAACAGTTCCTGAGGAGCCTTCCTTGACACCTCCGACCCCTCCCACCCCTGCCACGCCTCCCATGCCCACCCCCGGCGCGCTCATGCTCGATGCCGAAGCGCTGTACCGCGAGCTGCTGCGCGGCGTGCAGTCCCTGCGCACGCCCACGACCCGCCTGGTCGGCGTGACTTCTGGCGGCGCCTGGCTGGTCGAACGCCTGCATGCCGACCTGCAACTCGCCGGGCCGCCGAACATCATCTCGTCGGCCATGCACCGCGACGATTTTTCGAAGCGCGGCCTGGTGTCCGGTGGACGCGGGCAGACCACCTTGGCCTTCGACGTGAACGGCGCCGAGATCCTGCTGCTCGACGACGTGCTCTACACCGGCCGCACCATTCGCGCGGTGCTCAACGAACTGTTCGACTACGGCCGCCCGTCCTCCGTCCGGCTGGCGGTGCTGGTGGACCGCGGCGGCCGCGAACTGCCGGTGCAGGCCGATTTCGCCGCAGCCCGCGTGGCCCTGGCGGCCAGCCAGCAGTTGGCGCTCGCGCGGGACGCGGGCGGTGGCTTCAGTTTCCAGGTCGAAGGCTGAAAACCATGCATTTCCACGCTCATCACCACCTGTGTTTGTCGCCCGCTGAGGGGTGGCAACGCTCCCTTCGTGCGTCCCGGCGCGAGGCCTGCCATGCTCTATAAACGCAACCCGCAACTCAACAAGAATGGCGAACTGATTCACCTGCTGTCGATCGAAGGCCTGCCCAAGAGCATCCTGACGCACATCCTCGACACCGCGGCCAATTTCGTCAGCGTGAACGACCGCGAGGTCAAGAAGGTACCGCTGCTGCGCGGCAAGAGCGTGTTCAACCTCTTTTTCGAAAATTCGACGCGCACCCGCACCACGTTCGAGATCGCGGCCACGCGGCTTTCCGCGGACGTCATCAACCTCGACATTGCGAGGTCGTCCGCGGCCAAGGGCGAGTCGCTGCTCGACACGATTGCCAACCTGTCGGCCATGGCGGCGGACCTGTTCGTGGTGCGGCACAGCGAAAGCGGCGCGCCCTACCTGATCGCCCAGCATGTGGCGCCGCATGTGCATGTCATCAACGCTGGCGACGGGCGGCATGCGCACCCCACCCAGGGGTTGCTCGACATGTACACCATCCGCCACTACAAGAAGGACTTCAGCAACCTCACCGTGGCCATCGTGGGCGACGTGCTGCATTCCCGTGTGGCACGGTCCGACATCCATGCCCTGACCACGCTCGGCTGCGCCGAGGTGCGGGTGGTGGGGCCCAAGACGCTGGTGCCAAGCGACATGGCCCAGATGGGCGTGCGCGTCTGCCACACGCTCGAGGAGGGCATCAAAGGCTGCGACGTGGTGATCATGCTGCGCCTGCAGAACGAGCGCATGAGCGGCGCACTGCTGCCGTCAAGCCAGGAATTTTTCAAGAGCTACGGCCTCACGCCCGAGAAGCTGGCGCTGGCCAAGCCCGACGCCATCGTGATGCATCCGGGGCCGATCAACCGGGGCGTTGAAATCGATTCCGCGGTGGTCGACGGCAAGCAGAGCGTGATCCTGCCGCAGGTGACGTTCGGCATCGCGGTGCGAATGGCGGTGATGGGCATCGTGGCAGGAAACGAAGCATGAAAATACTCATCAAGAACGGCCGGGTCATCAACCCCGCCACTGCGTTCGATACCGTGTGCGACGTGGCCATCGCCTCTGGCCGCATCATCGGAATCGCGCACATCGCCCCCGATTTCAAGCCGAGCAGGGTCATCGACGCGCAGGGCTGCATCGTGGTGCCGGGCCTGGTCGACCTGGCGGTGCGCCTGCGTGAGCCCGGCTACGAGCACGAGGGCATGCTGGAAAGCGAAATGGCGGCGGCTGTCGCCGGCGGTGTCACCAGCGTCGTCTGCCCGCCCGACACCGACCCCGTGCTCGACGAGCCCGGCCTGGTGGAGATGCTCAAGTTCCGGGCCGAGAAGCTGCACCAGTCGCGGGTGTTCCCGCTGGGCGCGCTGACCCGCGGACTGAAGGGCGCGGTGTTGACCGAAATGGTCGAGCTGACCGAAGCCGGCTGCGTGGGCTTCAGCCAGGCCGAAGTGGCGCTTGAAGACACCCTGGTGCTGCAGCGCGCGCTGCAATACGCCAGCACCTTCGGCTACACGGTGTGGTTGCGGCCGCAGGATTTCCACCTCGGCAAGGGCGTGGCGGCCAGCGGCCCGCTCGCCACGCGGATGGGTCTCTCCGGCGTGCCGGTGGCGGCGGAAACCATCGCCCTCTACACGATCTTCGAGCTGATGAAGGCCACCGGCGCACGCGTGCACGTGTGCCGCCTGAGCAGCGCGGCCGGCGTGGAGCTCGTGCGCCAGGCCAAGCGCGAAGGCTTGAAGCTGAGCTGCGACATCAGCATCAATTCGCTGCAGCTGACCGA
>JAQGNA010000183.1 GCA_028292075.1 Rhodoferax sp.
CCGTGGGCTTGAAACCCATCCCATCCGCCGTACGCCGAAGACCCATCTCGTTCGCCCTGAGCCGAAGACCCATCCGTTTCGCGCTGCGCCCAAGACCCACCCCGTTCGGCGTACGCCCAAGACCCACCCCGTTCGCCCTGAGCCTGTCGAAGGGTCTACCTCCTCAATCAGACACCAGCCTGCGGATCCAGTCCGGCAGGTTCACTGCCTTCTGCTGCGGAAAGTTGACCCAGATCGTCGTGGCGCCGCCCGCGGCGCACACCACGTCGGGCTGATCCGCGCGGGCCATCGTCGCCCAGCTTTCGAAGGTGGTGCGAGCCGGGTCGCTGACGTACATCCGCACCAGCACATCGCCCGGGTATTCGAGCTGCCGGTAGAAGTTGCAGAAGGCATTCACGATCAACGGGCCTTCGCCGCCCGGGTCGGGCATGCAGCCGACCGAGCGCATCCAGTCGATCCGCACGGTCTCCATGTAGCGGAAATAGGTGGTGTTGTTGACGTGGTTCATCGCGTCCATGTCGCCCCAGCGGATCGGCATGGCCATCTCGAACACGAGCTTTTTCTTCTCGGGGATTTCGATCTTCATGCGCTGACTCTACCGCGCCACCGACGTTTCAGCGGTGCGCGCGGATCGACGCGATGATGCCCAGCGTGAACAGCAGCGCCGCCAGCCATTGCATCGGGCTCGGCCAGGCGCCGTCCCACAGGAACGAATAGAAAAGCGCGAACAGCGTCTCACTGACGATCAGCTGGCCGCACAGGCTGGTGCTGAGTCTTCGGCTGGCGACATTCCACAGCACCGATCCCAACCAGGCGGAGCCTAGCCCGGTGGCCACGAAGACGGCGGTGGCCAGGCCCGTCTGGCCAAGCGCGAGCAGCGGCGCGGTGCCGGAGCCGCCGGCCAGCCACATGGCCACGGCGCTGGCCCCGGTCACGAGGCCGAGCCAGTTCGTCCAGACCGCGCCGGTCACCTCCGGATGGCGCCGCAGCCAGTTGGCGTTGTAGAGCGCGAACACCGTCCACGACACCATGCTGGCCGCTGCCAGCGCCACGCCGCGCCAGAGGTGCGGGTGCGCCGACGCCACGCCGGGCAACTCGGCCGCTGGCTGCTGCGCGAGGCCCATCAGCACCAGGCCGGCGGCGGTGAGCAGCAAGCCTGGCGCCAGGCTCGCCCAGCGCAGATGCGCCGGCCTGCCGAGCAGCATCAGCCATACCGGAATGGTGCCGACGATGAGGCTCGGGAGTTCGGTGCCGGCATCGCGCACGGCCAGCACCACCATGAGGTAGTAGCCGGTGGCGCCGAGCACGCTCATGGAGAGCGCCGCACCGGCCTGCGCCCAGGTCGGCCAGCGGCGTTCGCGGGGCGTGCCGAACAACAGCAGCGCCGACCAAAGCCCCCAGACGATGTAGCGGCCGGCCGCGATGTCGATCGGCGAAAAGCCGGTCAACAGCCGAGGAACGACGAACACCAGCCCCCACAAGGCCCCTGCGGCGAGGCCGGCCAACACCCCCGTCAGCATGGATGCAGCGGGCGCCTCGTCGTCAGGCCATGGAGTGCGGCGACCTGCAGGAGAAAGCCGGTCAACACAGGCCGAAACCGTCGTCCGCCGCAATGACGGCGCCATTGACGAAATGACTCTGCCCGCTGGCCAGCAGCACGATCAGGCCGTCGAGGTCTTCGGGCTTGCCCATGCGCTTGCGCGGCAGGGTCTGCACCAGCTTCTCGCCCTGGTCGGTCTTCCAGTGATGATGGTTGATGTCGGTGTCGATGTAGCCGGGGCAGATGGCGTTCACGTTGATGCCGTGCCGGCCCCACTCAAGGGCCATGGCGCGGGTCATGTGGATCACCGCGGCCTTGCTCATGCAGTACACGCCGATCTGCGGCAGCACCTTGAGCCCGGCCATGCTCGCGATGTTGATGATGCGGCCGCCGGTAAAGCTGCCGGGCGCCGAGCCGTTGGCCCGGGCCAGCATGCGGCGGGCCACTTCCTGGGCCACGAAAAACGCGCCCTTGGCATTGGTGTTGAACATGAAGTCGTATTCGTCCTCGTCCACGTCCTCCAGGCGGCGCGGCGTGCTGACGCCGGAGTTGTTGACGAGGATGTCGATCGAGCCGACCTCCGTCTCGGCATGCGCCACGGCCGACTTGATGGAGTCGCGGTCGGTCACGTCGAGCGCCACCACATGGCAGTCACCGCCCTCGCCTTCGATGCGGGCGCGAAGGTCTTTCAGGCGGTCGACGTTGCGGCTGGCCAGCACCACGGCGGCGCCGGCCCGCGCCAGGGTTCGGGCGAACTGGGCCCCGAGGCCGCCGGAGGCGCCGGTGACGAAGGCCACGCGGCCGGAAAGGTCGATGCTGTAAGCCATGGAAGGATTCCCCCGCAGAACAATCGCGCGATTGTGACAGCCTGCCTTGACGCTGCGAATAAAATCAGTCTCGCACCCGTTCCCCGAATCCGACGCCGGCCCCGCGCCGCGCAGAGCCCCTCCACGAACCCGGCCCCCGAAGGCCCCGCCACGAGAGACACGATGACAAACGAAGAAATCCTTGCCCAGTACGGACCGCGCGAAGCCATGGAGTACGACGTCGTCGTGGTCGGTGGCGGCCCGGGCGGATTGGCCACCGCCATCCGGCTGAAACAGCTGGCCGCCGAGAAAGGCAGCGAGCTGTCGGTCGTGGTGCTCGAGAAAGGATCCGAGCCGGGGGCGCACATCCTTTCTGGCGCCATCATGGACCCGCGCGCACTCACTGAATTGCTGCCCAACTGGAAGGCCGACGGTGCCCCGCTGAACCAACCGGTGACCGACGACGCCATGGTGTTCCTGGGCCCGAAATCGAGCTTTCGCACGCCCAACTTCCTGCTGCCGAAATGCTTCCAGAACCACGGCAACTACATCGTCAGCCTGGGCAACGTGACGCGCTGGATGGCGCAACAAGCCGAGAACCTGGGCGTCGAGATCTTCCCCGGCTTTCCGGCCGCTGAAGTTCTCTACAACCCCGATGGGTCCGTCAAGGGCGTGGCCACCGGCAACATGGGCGTGAGCAAGGAAGGCGAACCCACCGGCGACTTCCAGCTGGGCATGGAACTGCATGCGAAGTACACGATCTTTGCCGAGGGCTCGCGCGGCCACCTGGGGCGCCAGCTCATCAGCCGCTACAACCTCGACGCCGGCCGCGATCCGCAGACCTACGGCCTGGGCGTGAAGGAACTCTGGGAGATCGACCCCAAGCGCCACCAGCCCGGCTTCGTTCTGCACACGGCCGGCTGGCCCATGCGGAGCGACACCTACGGCGGCGCCTTCCTGTACCACATGGAAGACAACAAGGTCACGCTGGGCTTCATCACCGGGCTCGACTACAGCAACCCCTACCTCAGCCCGTTCGAGGAGATGCAGCGCTGGAAGACGCATCCGAACGTTCGCTGGTACCTTGAAGGTGACGAGGCCGCGGGCGTCAAGCCGGCCAAGCGCATCGGCTATGGCGCGCGGGCCATCACCGCCGGCGGCCTGCTGTCGCTGCCGAAGACGGTGTTTCCGGGCGGTGCCCTCGTCGGTTGCGAGGCCGGCTACCTGAACGTGAGCCGCATCAAGGGCAGCCATGCCGCGATCAAGACCGGCTTGCTGGCCGCCGAGGCCGCGTTCGACGCAGTCAACGCCGGGAGACAACACGACGAACTCACGGCCTACCCGGAGGCTTTCGAGAAGAGCTGGCTGCATGCCGAACTCAACAAATCGCGCAACTTCAAGACCTGGTTCAAGAAGGGCCTGACCACGGCCACGCTGATGAATGGCATCGAGCAGTTCCTGCTGAAGGGCAACATGCCGTGGACGCTGCACCGCGACAAGCCCGACCACGCCTACCTCAGGCCGGCAGCCGACTGCAAGCCCATCGTCTATCCCAAGCCCGACGGAAAACTCACCTTCGACCGCCTCTCGAGCGTGTTCATCAGCAACACCAACCACGCGGAAAACCAGCCCGCGCACCTCACCCTAAAAGACGCCTCAGTGCCGGTGAACATCAACCTCGCCAAGTACGCCGGACCTGAATCTCGCTACTGTCCGGCCGGCGTGTACGAGTACGTCAAGACGGCGGAAAACACCGACCGGCTGCAGATCAACGCGCAGAACTGCGTGCACTGCAAGACCTGCGACATCAAGGACCCGACGCAGAACATCGTTTGGGTGACGCCAGAGGGCGGCGGCGGGCCGAACTACTCGGGGATGTGAGTCGCTGTGCGACGTACGAAGATGCCAGCCGAAGGCGAATCTACGAGGGAGACGGTGCCTAAAGGTTTTGCCATCATATTGGCGTGCAGCCCAATAACGGGCTGTAAGGACCATGCAACACTAGCCCTAGATAAAGAAAGAAAATATGTCTACCCGTGGGAATATTATGGGCAAGTCACAAGCGGTCCTTGGAGATCGAACCAGTCACGGCGGCGTAATCTTCACTGGAAATCCGTTAAACACCTGGCATGGAATTCCGATAGCGAGAAAGACGGACAGAGTATTTTGTCCGAAATGCAAGCCTCACGTTTTCGAAATTGCAAATGGTGTTGAATCCGCCACGGATACGGATACTGCGTTGTCATTGGCGGTGGAAGGGAGTCTTACTACTTGTGGGGCGGCAATCATTGCTGAGAGTGCGCCTCCGGCTCAGTTGAAAGAGGCGTTGCATTTCATCGGTGGAGGCGGTTTCGATGATCGCTATGTTTTGAGAGATAACTTAGGAATTCCGATGGCGAATGCATACTACGCCCTCCAAAAACCTGATTGTGAACCGGATTTTGGCACGACCGACTCGGCGGGCCACACGCACTTATGCCTTACAGGTGAAGAAGCTAGCCAGATCGATTTCTTCTTGGCGGGCTGAATGATAAACGGAAAATTTGTAAGAGATTTGGATGGAGAGATTTTGCGACACGTCGCACAAGCGCAGACAACGGCTCATACTGACGAAAAACCCAAACCAATAAACACAAACTCCGAAACTTTGGAGGTTTTAGTCTTTGATTCAATACTGACCTCTGCAGGCTCTCAGTTTGGTCACGTTGCAATTGACATCGACGGTGCGATCTATAGTAGGGCACATAGCAAGTATGTCTTCATTCGAAACGGGACTATATTTCGCAGTTCCAACCAAAAGCTTCGAGATTTTGAAGGATTGGTTTTACGCGTTTCACCAAATGAAAAAAAGAAGATAATAACCGAATTGGAGCGGCGTGTTGATGCCGACCTAAAATACGATATCATCAATAATAGCTGCTCGACAAACGTCGCCGACGTGTTAGAAAGCATCGGCATACTCGCACACGATCCGCGCTTTCAACTCGATCCTGGCTCCACTGCCATGGTAACACCCAAAGAAATATTAATTACAATTTCACGATCAAAACGGCTTGTAAAAAGAAATAGCTATCGCAAGCTATCCTGATGAAAAAACCGTTTTATTTATTAATTGCTGTGGCAGCGATTGGACTTTGTGCATTTATGTTTTCATCACATCCTACTTACAAAGGGCCTTTCAATTGGAAACGCTTTACCGTGGCCGAGACTGAAGCGCGAGATGTCACGTCACATGTTTTTGAGTCTATAGATAATATGAAAAAGGTCTTTACACTTGAGTTCGGTGACGAATGCTTTTATCTGGACGACGAAGAATGGATTTGGAGAGACACCAAAGATCCTGGATTTCTACTAACACCGATTTTTTGCCCTAAAAAGGGAGGCGGCTGGGCAATGCCACCGCGGAAATGAAAAAATGAGGGCGCCCGTTCGGTGCCCGTCGATGCCGCCTGAAGGCATCAAATGTGTAGACTTCGGCTCCACAAAGGAGACAAGACATGCACATCGTCATCACTGGCGGCGCGGGCTTCCTGGGCGTTCGCCTGGCCCGCGCCCTGATCGAGAAGAACAGCCTCTCCCTCGCTGGCGCGCCCGCTGAACCCATCACCCGCCTGTCCCTGGTGGACCGCGCCGAACCACCGGCCGACCTGATCGCAGACCCGCGTGTCAACGCGGTGGTTGGCGACCTCAACGCCCTGCTGGCCGAACGTTCCGATGCGGTCGTGCCGGCCGACGCGCAAGTCATCTTCCACCTGGCCGCGGCCGTGAGCGGCGAATGCGAGGCCGACTTCGACCTCGGCATGCGCAGCAACCTCGACGCGACCCGCGCCCTGCTCGAAGCCTGCCGTGCCCGCA
>JAQGNA010000313.1 GCA_028292075.1 Rhodoferax sp.
CCGATGATGGCCGCAAAGAACGCCTTGTTGCCCAGCGACTCGCCCATGTCGAACTTGGCCAGGTAGGTGGGCGTGACCAGCATCGCCGCGGCCACGGCCAGCACGGCGTTGATCGCAAAGGTGTAGAAGATCATGCGCGGCACGTTGATGCCCAGCACCGAGGCGCTCTCGGTGTTCTGCGCCACGGCCTGCATGGCGCGGCCTGTGACCGTCTTGGCGATGAAGGCCTGCGTGATGAGCACAAGCACCAGCGCCAGGGCGAAGGTGCCCAGGTCGGCCATGGTGATGGTCACGCCGCCGATGTTGAACAGCTTGTCGGGAAACAGGCTGGGAAACGGATGCGCCTCGGCGCTGAAGCCGGCTCGCACGCCGTTGCGCATGGCGATCGACAGGCCGATGGTCGCCACCACGATCGGCATCATTCCGTACTTGAACAGCGGGTCGACCAGGCCGCGCTTGAACAGCCAGCCGAGCACGATCACCGCCAGCACCACGCTCAGCGCGAAGCTCACCATGATCGGCGCACCCATGTTCATGAAGGCCAGCATCATGAAGGCCGGCAGCATGACGAATTCGCCCTGTGCGAAGTTGATGGTGCCGCTGGCCTGCCACAGCAGCGTGAAGCCGAGGGCGGCCAGCGCGTAGATTGCGCCGGTGGACAGGCCGCTGAAGAACAGCTGGAGAAAATCGGTCATGGTGCAGAGCTCGCAACGACGACTCCGAGGCGACTACCTTTTCGGTTCGCCCCGGGCCTGGAATGGAAAACAGTTTGAAAGCGACCCAGCTCCGCCACCGGCACGTGCACATCACCGGCCCGGAACGCGATGGACACGAAGTGCACGAAGCCTGGGGAGCGAGCCACTTATTTGCCGAGCGGCGGCACGACGGCGATCACTTCCTGCTTGCCGTTCTTCACTTCGACGATGAAGGAATCGCGGTCCAGGTCGCCCTTTTCATTGAAGCTCACGTCCATCAGCACGCCAGGCTGCTGCGCGGCGGTGACCTTGATCGAATGCATCGCGTTCGCCACGGCCTTGCGGTCGAGCTTGCCCACCTTTTCGATGGCGGCCTTCAACACGTACATGCCGGAGTAGCCCTTCATGCCGTTGTGATCGGAGATGGTCTTGTATTCCTTCTCGTACTTGGCCCGGAAGGCACGCACCGCGGGCAGCGGCGCGTCCACCGTCAGGCCGACGTGCCCGATGGCGCCGTTGGCGGCGTCGCCCGCCAGTTCGATCACCTTCTGGCCGGTCAGCGTGGTCTCGCCGATGACCGGCTTGGTCCAGCCCTGCTTGCGCAATTCGCGCAGCAGGCGGGCCGACTCTTCCTCGTTGGTGTAGGCGAAGATGGCTTCGGGGTTGAGCTGCTTGGCCTTGAGCACGGCGGCCGAAAAGTCGATCTGCCCGGAGTCGGTGGAGATCTCGCCCAGCACCTTGGTGGCCGATGGCGCCAGGGCCCGCTTGATGGCATCGAGCCCGCCCTTGCCGAAATCGTTGTTCACGTAGATGACGGCGATGTTCTTGAGCTTCATGGTGTCGCTCATGTAGCGCGCCACCTTGGGCATGGCGGTGTCCTGCGTGAAGCTGGTGCGGAACACATAGGGGTTGCCCTGCTGCGTGATCGCCGCAGCCTCGCCGCCGGTGAAGTTGGGGATCTCGGCGCGGCGGCTTTCGGCCATGCTCACCATGATGGAGCCCGAGAAGACCGGGCCGAAGATGGCGAACACGTCCTGGTCCACCGCCTTCTGCGTCAGGCCCTTGGCCACTCCGGGATTGCTCTGGGTGTCGTTCGCCGAGTATTCGATCTTCTTGCCGAGGATGCCGCCGGAGGCATTGATTTCCTTGACCGCCAGTTGCGCACCGTTGTTGAAGAAGGTGCCCGAGGTCGTACCGGGGCCCGACAGTTCGACGATGCCCGCGATCTTGATGGTCTGTTGGGCGAACCCGCTGACAGCGCTCGCGGCCAGGGCGCATGCGGCGATGAGTTGAAGGGCGAATCTTTTTTGCATGGAAGTCTCCTCGGTCGTGAAAAGGTGAAGGGTCGCGGCGGCTAGACGGCAGGGGTACCGGATGTCGCAAGGTCCGGTTGCCGGGGACGGTGAATCTCTCCGGCCAGTTCGGCCGGGTAGATGGAGGTGCGGATGAAGGTGGCGTCCTGCCGCACCAGTGCGGCAGCCTCCGACAGCCCGAAGAATTCAAGGTAGAGGTCAGCCTGCTGGATCATCATCTCGAACCCGGGCTGCGCATTCAGGCCCCGGGCCCGACCGGCGCGCACCCAGGGCGACGGCTGGTTCTTCATCAGGATGTCCATCATGGCGGCATGCGGCGCCACCCGCGCCACGTCGCAGGGCATGGCGTCGTCCGCCTTGAGCCCGAGCGGTGTGGCGTTGATCACCAGGTCGTAGCCGGCCGGGTCGTTGCTGGCCGCGGCGGTGACCACGGTGCTGTGTCCGGAGAGCCGCGCAGCCAGGTCTCGGGCCTTGCCCGGTGTCGGGTCGAAGAACGCAAGTTCACTCGCCGCGCCAAGTGCCACGCGAGAGCCCGCTCCCACCAGCGAGGCGCCAATGGCCGCGGCCCCACCGCCCGCACCCAGCACCAGCACCTTGCGGTGGGCATAGACCATGTCGAAGTAATTGAGCGAAGCCACCAGGCCTTCGCCGTCGAAAAGATCGCCTTCGAGTTCGCCAGCGGCATTCCGACGGACCGCATTGACCGCGCCGGCCACCTCGGCCAGTGGCCCCGAGCGGGCCAGCAACGGCATCACCACCGACTTGTGCGGAATCGTGAGCAGCAGGCCGCGGACGTTGCGGGCGGCGAACACCGTTGCAACGAAGTCCTTGACGTGGTCGACGGCCACATGCGCCGGCACCACCACGGCGTTGTGGCCAAGGGTCTGGAAGATCAGGTTGAAGGACTCGGGCGCGCGCACCTGTTCGACCGGATCTCCGAGGATCATGAAGACATCGGTCTTGCCGTCGATGGTCTGTGGCGTAAAGGGCTGGTTCCGCATGAATGTTCGCTGATCGGTCGTTTGGGCTGGTTACGGCTGGACTTTAGCCATGTGCGCTAATTTCAGAAAGAGTATTTACCGGAATCAGAGCGATTAGCGAACGACAGCGCGCGATAATCGCACGGAGCCGGGGTAACCACCAACTTTCGCGAACCGGAGCGCTGGCAAGAATCACCCATGCTTTCACCGCTCACCACCGAACTCGACAAGCGCGACTGGATCGCCGGCCTGGAAAAAGGCCTGTCCATCATCGAGGCGTTAGACGATGCCTACCCCCGCCTGACCGCCAGCCAGGCGGGCTTGCGCTGCGGCCTGAGCCGCACCGCAGCGCGCCGCTACCTGCTGACGCTGGAGCATCTGGGTTACGTCGGCACCGACGGCAAGCTGTTCTGGCTGACGCCGCGCGTGCTGCGGC
>JAQGNA010000233.1 GCA_028292075.1 Rhodoferax sp.
CGCACCTTCCTCGTGCCCGGCATGAACCACTGCAACGGCGGCCCGGCCACCGACACCTTCGACTCGGTGCAGACCATGGTCGACTGGGTCGAGAAAGGCATCGCACCCGACAGCATCGCCGCGCGGGCCGGGTCAACGGCCACTGACTTCCTGAACCGCACACGGCCGCTCTGCCCGTATCCGAAGTTCGCGCGCTACAAGGGCACGGGCAGCCTGGAGGATGCGGCGAACTTCAGTTGCGCCGCAAGCTGACAGGGCATCGGCGGGCGGCCTGCACGATCGCCCGGAAGCGGGAACAATGAGCGCGCCGGGCGATCTCGCATCGCCTTTCCGCCAACCCTTCACCGGAAGCCCTCACCATGAACCTTCGCCCCCTCGGCCGCAGCGGCCTGCAGGTGTCACCTCTTTGCTTCGGCGGCAACGTCTTCGGCTGGACCGTCGACGCTGCCACGTCATTCAACCTGCTGGACGCCTGGCTCGACGCCGGCTTCAACTTCGTCGACACCGCCGACGTCTACTCCGCGTGGGCGCCCGGCCATGTCGGGGGCGAGTCGGAGGCGTTGATCGGGCAGTGGTTCAAGCGCAGCGGCAAACGCAACCAGGTGGTGCTGGCGACCAAGGTCGGCAAGCCCATGGGGCCCGACAAGAAGGGCCTGAAGCCGGCCTATATCCGCGAAGCGGTGGAGGCCTCGCTGCGCCGGCTTCAAACAGACCACATCGACCTCTACCAGTCGCATGACGACGATGCCGAGACGCCGCTCGAAGACACGCTGGGCGCCTATGCCGACCTGATCCAGGCAGGCAAGGTGCGCGCCATCGGTGCATCGAACTACACGGCGGACCGGCTGGCCGAGGCGCTTGCCGTGAGCGAGAAGCATGGGCTTCCGCGCTACGAGAGCCTGCAACCGCTCTACAACCTTTGCGACCGCGCGGTGTTCGAAGATGCGCTTGAACCGCTGTGCGTGAAGCACGGCCTGGGGGTGCTGAATTTCTACACCCTGGCGGCCGGCTTCCTGACCGGCAAGTACCGCACCCCGGCCGATGCCAGCAAGAGCGCCCGCGGCAAGAACACGGTCGAAAAGTACCTCAACGAGCGCGGCCTGCGCATCCTTGCAGCGCTCGATGCCGTGGCCGCGCGCACCAAGGCGCACCCGGGCCAGATCGCAACGGCCTGGCTGTTGCAGCGGCCAAGCGTCACTTCCCCCATTGCCAGCGCCACGACGCTGGTGCAACTGAAGGAACTGGTGGCGGCCAGCCGGCTGACACTGGACGCCGACGCCATCGCCACCCTGGAACAGGCAAGCGCCTGAGCCACAGCACTTGAGTGGCACAGCTGGCGCCAGTGTGCCAGTGCACCAGTGCACCAGTGCACCAGTGCGCCAGGCGACCAGCCTGCACCGGTGCCTGCCGCTGGTGGTCAGCCGTGCAGCGACGCCAGCAGGGCCGCAAGCTTCTGCGGATCGGCCGGCTTCACCAGGTGATGATGAAAGCCCGCGGCCAGGGCGCGCTGGCGGTCGCTGTCGTGCCCATAGCCGGTGAGTGCGATGAACACAGCGCCTTGGGTCTCGGGCATTGCGCGCAGCCGGCGCACCAGTTCATAGCCGTCGATCTCGGGCAGGCCGATGTCCAGCAGGTACACCTGCGCGCCCCAGCTGGTGGCCAACAGGAGGGTTCGCGCTGCGGTATGTTCCACCGCCACCTCGTGGCCCATTTCCTCGAGGTACATGGCGATCATCTCGGCGGCGTCGACGTTGTCGTCCACCACCATGATGCGCACCGACCGTGGCAGGCCACGGCCCGCGTCCGTCGGCGGCGTCGCCGCCTCACCGGGCGCCTGGTGGTCGAGCAACGGCAGGCTCACAGAGAACGTGCTGCCCGCGCCCAGGCCCGCGCTCTCGGCACGCAACTCGCCGCCGTGCAGTTCCACCAGGCTCTTGGCCAGCGCAAGGCCGATGCCCAGCCCGCCCGTCGATCGGTCCGGCGTACGCTCGGCCTGGGCGAAGAGGTCGAACACGCGGCCTACCAGATCGGGCCTCATGCCGATGCCGTTGTCGCGCACCCGCAGCAGCACCCGGTCGCCGCTGATTTCTGTCGACAGGCCCAGTTGTCCACCGGGCGGCGTGTACTTGGCGGCGTTGTTCAAAAGATTGGTCACCACCTGCACCAGCCGTTTCTCGTCGCCCATCACGATGGCGGGGTGCGACGACAGGTGCAGGACCAAGGCATGCTGCTTGCTGCCGATCAGCGGATTGACCTGCTCCGCCGCGTCGGTCAACAGCCGGTTCAGGTCGAGCGGCGTCCTCTCCAGGCTGACGAGGCCTCGGGTTACCCGCGAGACGTCGAGCAGATCGTCGATCAGGCTGGTCATGTGATTAACCTGGCGGGCGATCACCTGGCTGGTCTTCTGCACTCTTTCCTGGCTCAGCCGCGCCACTTTCAGCATCTCGGCGGCGGAGCGGATGGGCGCCAGCGGGTTGCGCAGTTCATGGGCCAGCATGGCCAGAAATTCGTCCTTGCGGCGGTCCTCCGCCTGAAGCTTTGTCATCGCGCCGCGCAGCTCGTCGCCGGTGCGCTTCAGTTCGTCGATGTCGACCAGCACACCGCTCAGCACCGGCGCATCGTTCTCGTTTTCCTGGTGCCAGTCGGCATGCAGGTGGTACCAGCCGCAACTCCCGTCCTGCCGGCACATGCGCAGCTCGACCGAGAACGGTGTGCCCGGCCCTGCCTGGCGCACTTCGTCGAACCGCCGCGCGACCTGATCCCGTTGGTCAGGGTCGACGAAGCTGAGCCAGGTGACCGGCGACATCGAGGTGTCGGAGCCTGGGTAGCCCAGCAGCGCAAGAAAGTTGGCGCAGACGTCGATGCGCTCGATCTTCGAGTCCCAGCTCCACAGACCGGCGTTGGCGGCACGCAGCACACGCCGGGTTTCCTCGCGCTCCTTGACGCAGCGCTCCAACTGCTTGTGGTCGGTGAGATCGACGGTGATCTTGGAAAAACCGACAAGCCGTCCTTCCGCGTCGCGCAGGCCGGTGAGCGCGATGCGGGCCCAGAACAGGCTGCCGTCCTTTCGGCGGCGCCAGGTCTCCTCACGGTAGAAGCCTTCGTCGCGGGCCTTGGCCAGGTTGTGTTGCGCCCAGCCGCGGGCGCGGTCTTCATGGGTGTAGAGAATCTCGAGGTGGCTGCCAATGGCTTCTTCCGCGGTGTAGCCCTTCATGTCTTCGGCGGCGCGGTTCCATACGGTGATGATGCCGTCGGGGTCCATGAAGAACACCGCAACCTCCTTCACCTCCTCGGTCATCAGTCGATGAAGTTCGGCCACCTGCTGACTGGGCAGGGACGATTCAATATAGGCTTCGGTGGTCACATGCTCCTCCATCGTTGCGCGGCATTGGCAAGGCACCATGTTGGCACCGAGAGCACGACCTCACTTGTGGGACGCCGCTGATGTGTGGGTCGGATCGAGCGCAGCAAAGGCGGCCGGGTTGCTTGGTCCGCAGCTCATCGGCCTCTGCGTTGACGCGGCTTCAACGGCTTCAACGGCTTCAGCGGTTTGGGCGCGAGCCCCACCGCGGCACGCGCAAGGGCATCGGCTTCGGCATTGCGGTGGCGCGGGATCCACACCATCGACACCCTTTCGAACAAGGCCGCCAGCGCCCTCGCCGCGTCGAACAAGGGGCCGAGGCGGGCCATGGGCCGGGCGGCGGTGCCGGCAAGCTCGGCCACCACGATGCTGTTGTCGCAATGCAGTCGAACCACCCGCGCACCATGCGCCCTGGCCATGGTCAGCGCGGCCATCACCGCGCGCAACTCGGCCTCGTTGTTGCAACCGATATCAGCGCCAGCGACCGACAACAAATGCCGCGCACCACTTGGCGCAAGCAACACCGCGCCCAGGCCTATCCGGCCAGGATTAGGCGCTGCGGTGCCATCGGTGTGGATGGTCCACAGGTCCGCTGGGTCGTCGGATTCGACAGGCGCTTCAGCTGGCATGCGTGGGGGCGGTGTGCGGTCGCAACCGCACTTTTTCCTCGAACAAATACAGGTTATTCCTACATCAACGTAGGCCACTGGCGAAGGGCCGCCACGGCATGTGCCCGGTAGAGTCTGACCAACACTCGACACGGATGGTGCTCATGGATTTTGATGGTATTGCCCGCAGCTGGGCGAATGAGACCTCGCTCACTTCGCCCATCATTCTGGCCGCCCTGGTGGACTACAACCCGCAGCAGCTCGGCCAGCTTCGGGCATCGGTTTCTCGCTACGAGGGTCTGGCCCACGCGATCCAGATGATCGACGTTTTGACCGCGTTCCAGCTGGCCAAGCAACGCCTCGGCGAAGCGCAGCAGGCAGCCCAGCGCATGGCCGACATCGCCGCGAAGCTTGCCATGGATGTGGCGGGAGTGCCGACGCTCGCATTGGCGTCGGTCGAAACGGCCGTTCACGCGCAGGAGGCCGCCCACCTGGCGCTGGAGAAGGCCCAGTCAGGCCGCGAACGCATCCAAGCCGCCGTGGTGCTGGAGCTGGCCGACGCGGCGGCGGCAAAGGCCCTTGAGGCGGCGGAAGCGGCGGAAAAGCTGACCCAGGCCCTGGCCGGCATGGTGCGCGCCACCGCGCCTATTGGCGTCCAGAATCTGGCAGCCCCCCATCTGGCGGACCATGCGACCACCGACGGCCAGGGCGCCTCGAAAGCCGACGGCCTGCAATAGGCCAGTTTCCCTGTTGCTGCTTGCGCGGCACCTCCGCTGGCGCATGCTCAGGCCTTGCGTGCC
>JAQGNA010000295.1 GCA_028292075.1 Rhodoferax sp.
GCCTGACGCCGACCCATGCGCGCCAGAGCAGCCCGGCCTGGATGCCCGCGCCACGGGCCGGCAAACTGTTCGCCGTGGCGGGTGGAGACGAAAGCAGTGAATTTCTCCGGCACAACGCGCTCATCCAAGAGGCCTGGGGCCGCCGGACGGTGCCGGTCAGCGAGGCGCTGCCGGGTCTTAATCATTTCAGCATTGTGGAAGCGCTGACGAAGCCGCGGCATCGGTTGCATCAACTCGCCGCGCAATTGCTCGCGCAGTGAGGTCTTCGATGGATGACATCTTCAATGGCCCTGACTGGCGTGCCTCGAGCGGCACCGGCCCGCGGCTCTGCACGGTAGGCCACGCTGCCGTCGACCACTGCTTCGACATTGCCGAATTTCCGGAACGCCCCACCAAGACGCCGGCCCACCGTTACCGGATGATCTCTGGCGGCATGGCGTCGAACGCCTCGATTGCGGCGGCGCGGCTCGGCGCCCGGGTGCGGTTGCACGGCGCCGTGGGTGACGACGAGGCCGGCGCCTTTCTGGCCGACCGGCTGCGGCGCAATGGCGTCGATTGCGCCGGGCTGCAGCATGTGCCTGGCGCCTCGTCTTCCATTTCTGCCGTGGTGATCGACGCGCAAGGAGAGCGGCAGATCTTCAACAGCCGGGGCAATGCGATCGCCAATGCGGGCCCGATCGACACGCGGGGTCTGCGCGGCGCCGACGTGGTGATGGTCGACCCGCGATGGATGCATGGCGCTGTGGATGCGCTGCATTGGGCACGTGCGGCGGGTGTGCTGAGCGTGCTTGATGGCGATCTGTCACCACACGATGACTTGCGTGCCCTCAGCCGGCTTGCCGACTGGTCTGTGTTCTCCGAGCCGGGGCTTGCCGCCTTCGCGCCCGGCGCGTCGATTGCCGAAGCGCTGCGTTTCGCACTGGAGGCGGGAACCGAGGTGGCCGTGGTCACGCTGGGCCAGCGCGGGGTGCATTGGCTGCGCCGTGCCAGCGCGGGCGAGACGCAGTACCTGCCCGCCTTCCGCGTGCAGGCGGTGGACACCAATGGTGCCGGCGATGTGTTTCATGCCGCGCTGGCCATCGCCCTGGCCGAAGGGCAGGATGACCGCAGCGCGATCCGCTTCGGCAGTGCCGCCGCGGCCATCAAGTGCCAGCGCCATGGCGGGGTGGTCAACGGCCCCGACCGCGCCGAACTCGACGCTTTTCTGGCCGCCCAGAGCTGATTCCATGCGGGCGGTGGTTGGCTACATCAGCAGGTGTTCGCCAGCGTTGTCGCCGCCCAGAATCACGTAGTTCACCTTGCGGATGTCCATCAGCTTCGTGCCGCCTGCATAGCTGATCGAACTCTGCACGTCCTGCTCCATCTCGATCAGGGTGTTGGCCAGCTTGCCCTTGATCGGCTCGAGAATGCGCTTGCCCTCGACGTGCTTGTACTCTCCCTTGTTGAAGTCGCTCGCCGAACCGTAGTATTCCTTGTAGAGCGCCCCGTCGACTTCGACGGTCTTGCCTGGCGACTCTTCATGGCCGGCGAACAGCGAGCCGATCATGACCATGGTCGCGCCGAAGCGGATGCTCTTGGCGATGTCGCCGTGGTCGCGAATGCCACCGTCGGCAATGATCGGCTTGGTGGCCACGCGGGCACACCACTTGAGCGCGCTCAGTTGCCAGCCGCCGGTGCCAAAACCCGTCTTCAGCTTGGTGATGCAGACCTTGCCTGGCCCGATGCCGACCTTGGTGGCGTCGGCGCCCCAGGTTTCGAGGTCAATGATGGCCTCGGGCGTGCCCACATTGCCGGCAATGACGAAGGACGCCGGCAGCTTCTCCTTCAAATAAACGATCATGTTTTTCACGCTGTCGGCGTGGCCATGCGCGATGTCGATGGTGATGTACTCCGGCGCCCGGTCGAGCCGGGCCAGCGCGTCCACCGTGGCGTAGTCGGCGGCCTTCACGCCGAGCGAGATCGAGGCGAACAGGCCGCGCCCGTGCATGTGTGCCACGAACTTCAGGTTGTCGAGGTCGAAGCGGTGCATGACGTAGAAGTAGCCATGTTCCGCGAGCCATTCGCAGATGGGCTCGTCGACCACGGTCTTCATGTTGGCGGGCACCACGGGGAGGCGGAAGCTGCGGTCGCCGAGTTTTACGCTGGCGTCGCATTCCGAGCGGCTCTCAACCCTGCACTTGCGTGGCAGCAAGAGGGCGTTGTCGTAGTCGAAAATTTCCATGTCCGTCGGCTTTCTTCAAAAGTTCATTAAAACGATTGAGCGCTTGGACTGAAGCCGGCATGGACCCGTCACGCTGGCAACGGGCACAAAAAACCGGGCTGCAATGGCTTGGGCCCGGTGATTGATTCTAGCCCTGCCGGACGTCCATGGCCCCGTGGCCCGCGCGAACCCACGCTCCACGCGGGGTTGGGGCAGGGCGCATCACCCGTTGAAGCAGCCGAAGTGCCACCGTGCGGCAGAGCAGCACGGCTTTACACGGTGGCGCGCACGACTGGCTAAGATGAGCAGGTGAACCCAAAACCACCCAAAATTCCCGAGTCCGTGCTGGTGGTGATCCACACGCCACGTCTTGATGTGCTGCTGATCTGCCGGGCCGACGCCGAGGCGCATTGGCAGTCCGTGACCGGCAGCAAGGACCGCATCGATGAAGACTTTCGCGAGACCGCCGTGCGCGAAGTGATGGAGGAGACCGGCATCGACTGTGGCGCCGGATCGCCGTTGGCCGACG
>JAQGNA010000315.1 GCA_028292075.1 Rhodoferax sp.
AAATCACGCAGGCTCACGTCAGGGTCTTCCGGGTTGGACAGCCCCGCGCCGAAGGCTAGCACGCCGTCGCCGCCCAGCACGGTCTGCAGGCGGTGGGCGTTCAGCGCCAGCGCCACCAGCCTCACCATCATGCGTTCGTCGGTCTCGCTCGGATGGCGGGCCAGCGTCAGCGCGTGGTCGGCGTAGTAGCTGTTGTCGATGTCGGCGATCTGCAGGTTCGCCTTGAAGATCGTTGCCTTGAGTGCCATGCCGGGCGTTCAGGCGCGGCGCGCCAGTTCGGCGGCCTTGCCGACATAGCTGGCCGGGGTCATGGCCAGCAGACGGGCCTTTTCGGCTTCGGGAATTTCCAGCGAACGGATCAGGCCGTGCAGGTCTTCAGCCTTCACCGTCTTGCCGCGGGTGACTTCCTTCAGCTTTTCGTAGGCGCCCTGTACGCCGAAGCGGCGCATCACCGTCTGGATCGGCTCGGCCAGCACTTCCCACGACGCATCGAGGTCGTCGGCGATGGCTTCCTCGTTGATCTCGAGCTTGTTCAGGCCGGTCAGCAGTGATTGGTAGGCCAGCGTCGCATAACCCACCGCCACGCCCATGTTGCGCAGCACGGTGGAGTCGGTCAGGTCGCGCTGCCAGCGGCTGATCGGCAGCTTCTCGCTCAGGTGGCGCAACAGCGCATTGGCCAGGCCGAGGTTGCCTTCGGCGTTCTCGAAGTCGATCGGGTTGACCTTGTGCGGCATGGTGCTCGAGCCGATCTCGCCGGCCTTCAGCCGCTGCTTGAAATAGCCCAGACTCACATAGCCCCAGACGTCGCGCGACCAGTCGATCAGGATCGTGTTGGTGCGGGCCAGCGCATCGAACAGCTCGGCCATGTAGTCGTGCGGCTCGATCTGGATGCTGTAGGGCTGGAAGGTCAGGCCCAGGCCCAGCGGCTCGGGCGTCTCGATGACCTTCTTGCTGAAGGCTTCCCAGTCGAAATCGGGCCAGGCCGAAAGGTGCGCGTTGTAGTTGCCCACCGCGCCGTTCATCTTGGCCATCAGCGGCACGCCGGCGATCTTCTCGCGCGTGGCGACCAGGCGCACCAGCACGTTGGCGACTTCCTTGCCCACCGTGGTCGGGCTGGCGGTCTGGCCGTGGGTGCGGCTGAGCATGGAGACGTCGGCATAGGCCTGCGCCATCTCGCGCAGCTTGGTGATCAGCGCGTCGAGGCCAGGCAGGATCACCTGGTTGCGCGCGCCCTTCAGCTGCAGTGCATGGCTGGTGTTGTTGATGTCCTCGCTGGTGCAGGCGAAGTGCACGAACTCGGCCGCGGCCAGCAGTTCGGGCCGCGCTTCGAACTTCGACTTGATCCAGTATTCAACGGCTTTCACGTCGTGGTTGGTGGTCTTCTCGATGTCCTTGATGGCATGGCCGTCGGCTTCGCTGAAGTTCTTGACCAGGCCCAAAAGATAGGTGCGGGCGCCCGGGCTCAGCGGCTTGAATTCGGCAAAACCGGCATCGCTGAGAGAAATGAACCAGGCCACCTCAACCTGCACGCGGCGTTGCATGTAGCCCTGCTCGCTCATCAGAGGACGCAGGGGAGCGAGTTTGGCGGCGTAGCGGCCGTCCAGCGGCGACAGGGCCGAAATCGGAGAGAAAGTCATGGCGCGGATTGTAGGATGCGTGCCACGCCAGTGTTGGCGCGCCGCTGTCGAGGGCCGACTCGATAGAATGCCGAGGACCTCAGGGGCTTTCCCGAAGGCAGCCCTGTCCCCTTGCCACCCATGAAACTTATCGGATCGTTGACGAGCCCCTACGTGCGAAAAGTGCGCGTGGTCATGGCTGAAAAAAAGCTCGATTATCAGTTCGTGCTCGACGACCCCTGGTCGCCGGCCGCCATCGTCGGCGAGTCGAATCCGCTGGGCAAGGTGCCCTGCCTGGTGATGGAAGGTGGCGAGGCGGTGTTCGATTCGCGGGTCATCGTGGAGTACCTCGACACACTCTCGCCGGTCGGCAAGCTGATCCCCTCGCTCAGTCGCGAACGGGTCGAAGTGAAGACCTGGGAAGCACTGGCCGACGGCCTGCTCGACGCCGGCGTTCTGGCCCGCATGGAAAAAGGCTGGGGCGGCCGTGCCGACAGCGAACGCAGCCAGGCCTGGATCGATCGCCACATGGCGAAGATCGAAGCGAGCCTCAAGGCCATGGGCCGCGGCCTGGCCGAGAAGCCCTATTGCAGCGGCATCCACCTGAGCCTGTCGGACATCGCCGTAGGGTGCGCACTGGGCTGGCTCGAGTTCCGCTTTCCCGAAGTGGCATGGCGCGCGGCGCATCCGAACCTGGCGCGGCTGCAGGACAAACTCATGCACCGTCAAAGCTTCATGGACACAAAGCCGGTGGAATAGGAACACTCCCAGGTTGCGCACTGCGTGTGGCGCTTACCCCCTGGCAGGGGGCGATACCTAAGTCCCGGCGGAGCCGGTTCCTTACCCCGTTCGTGCGGAGCCTCCCCCCGTTCGTGCTGAGCTTGTCGAAGCGCCCAGCCCCGAACCTCAATCCGGCGCAGCCGCGACCAGTTCCCGCAAGCGAAACAGCGCATGCCGCACGGTGGCCTCGCGAATCGCCGCGCGGTC
>JAQGNA010000362.1 GCA_028292075.1 Rhodoferax sp.
CGCGACGGAATCATGCCGGTGTTGCTCGGCATGCGCTGGATGCTGCCCACGCCGTTCACCTTGTTCACCACCTCGATGCCGGCATCGACGATGCCGTACAGCGTGACGGCCGAGGCCGGGGCGCCGCCCTGAGCCTGCGCGCCGTGCATGGCGATGGCGCCGATGCCCAGCAGTGCGGCGGTCCAGCGGGGAAAGTGCTTCTTGTTCATGTTGGTCTCCTCATTCCTCGTCAAAGTTAGGGCGACAGCCCACCACGCCGCGCGGAATGCGGCGTTGCGGTTGTCGTTCGTCTGGTTGCCCGCCTGTGGACGTCCAGCAGGCGCGGCATGTGCCTTCGCACTCGGGGCGGCGGCCTTTTCACGGGCCACCGCTTCAATCCATATTCAGGGCGGTCTGGCCTTGCCGGAACACGTGGCGGAGAAGGTGCGCAGGAACCGTCGCGAGCGCGCCGAGGCCGCATCGAGGACCGGAGCCGCACTGCTGTGCGGTGAGGACCGCAGGTGCGGGATCGGCGGGCGCAGCAGGTTCATGCGTGCCTTCTCAGCGGGGGGCCATGCGGAGGGCGCCGTCGAGGCGGATCACCTCGCCGTTCAGGTGGCCGTTGGTCACGATGTGGCAGGCGAGTTCGGCGAATTCCGAAGGCTTGCCGAGCCGCGGCGGAAACGGAATCGACGCCGCCAGCGACTGCTGCACGGCCTCGGGCAACTCGAGCAGCAGCGGCGTTGCAAACAGGCCGGGCGCCACGGTGCAGACGCGAATGCCGTGCTGCGCCAGGTCGCGGGCCATGGGCAGCGTCATGCCGACCAGGCCGCCCTTCGAGGCGCTGTAGGCCTGCTGGCCGATCTGGCCGTCGAACGCGGCCACCGAGGCGGTGAACATCATCACGCCCTTTTCACCGCCCTCGAGCGCGTCGAGCGCGGTGCAGCGCGCGGCGAACAGGCGGCTCATGTTGTAGCTGCCGATGAGGTTCACGCCGACCACACGGGCGAAGTCTTCGAGCGGTGCCGGGTTGCCGTCCTTGCCGACCAGCCGCTTCGCGCCGCCGATGCCGGCCACGTTCATCAAAATGCGCGCCGGGCCGAACGCCGCGGCCGCGCGGTCGAGTGCGGCGTTGACACTGGCCGTGTCGGTGATGTCGCAGGCGCAGGCCATGCCGCCGATTTCGGCCGCCACCTTGGCGGCGAGCGCTTCATTGCGGTCGAGCACGGCCACCCTGGCGCCCAGCCGTGCAAGCGCGCGCGCGGTGGCCTCGCCCAGCCCCGAGGCGCCGCCGGTGACCAGCGCGCTTTGTCCTTCGATCTTCATGCCGGGGCCTTTAGTTTTGGGGTGTGAGGATGTTGGCCGCGCTGCCGTCGTGCAGCGCATCGACCAGGGCGGCGCGGTGCTTGAGCACGGCCCGCTGGTTGATCGAGCCCTTGTCGGTGATCTCGCCGCGTTCGGGCGATGGCGGCTCGGCCATCAGCAAGGCGCGGGCCACCCGGCTGGCGCTGCCGGTCGATTCGCTGGCGAGCTGGTCGAGGATCGCCTGCATGCGCTGCTGCACCGGTGTGCTGGCCAGTACCTCGGCCATGGGCGCGTCCGGTCCGAGGCCGCTGACTTCGCGGCAGGCCGGCGAGGGGAAGATCAGCGCGCCGACCTCCTTCATGTTCAGGCCGGTCAGTACCGCGTCCTGGATGTACGGCGCACCGGCGACCACGATCTTGGCGCGCATCGGGCCCACGCTCACGAAGGTGCCGGTGGACAGCTTGAAGTCTTCGGCAATGCGGCCATCGAACTTCAGGCCGCGGTGGATGTTCTGCGGATCGATCCACTGCACGGCGTCGCCGGTGCAGAGGTAGCCTTCCTCGTCGAAGGCATCGCGCGTGGCCTGGTCGGCGCGCCAGTAGCCGGGCGTCACGTTGGGGCCGCGGTAGCGCACCTCGGTCTTGCCGTCCATGTCGACCAGTTTCAGGGACATGCCCGGCACCGGCACGCCGATGTCGCCGGCGCGCACGTCCGGGCTGTTGACGAACATCGCGGACGGGGCCGATTCGGTCATGCCGAGGCCGGTGGCCATGAGGATGCGCTCGCCCAGCTCGGCCTCTTCGGTGGCGTGCAGGCTGTCCCATACCGGCTGCGAAAGGCCGGCGCCGGAGTAGAAGAACATGCGCAGGCGCGAGAGCAGCGTCTTGCGCAGCAGGGCGTCGGTCTTCATGGCCTCGGCGATCATCTCGAAGCCGGTGGGCACGTTGAAGTACACCGTCGGCGCGATCTCACGCAGGTTGCGCAAGGTTTCGCCGATGCCGCCCGCGGTCGGCTTGCCGTCGTCGATGTAGAGCGTGCCGCCGTGGCGCAGCGTGATGCCGAAGTTGTGGTTGCTGCCGAAGGTGTGGTTCCACGGCAACCAGTCGACGAACACCGGCGCCGCCTCGTCGAGCACCGGCAGCGATTGGGCGATCTGCTGGAGGTTGGCCGACCACATCCGCTGGGTGTTGATCACCGGCTTCGGCAGCTTGGTGGAGCCGCTGGTGAAGAGGAACTTGACGATGGTGTCGGGCCGCGTGGCATGCATGGCCGCGTCGACGGCGGGCGTCGGCTCGGTGCCGCGCAGTTCCACGAAACGGGTGGTGGCGCGGCCATCGACCTGGCCCTGGTTCAGCACGATCTCCACGCTGTCATCGAGTGTGGACTTCAGCGCCTTGCCGAAGCGGCCGCCGTCGGTGGCATACACCAGGCCGGGGGTCAGCGTGGCAACCACATGGCGCAGCTTGTCGAAGTCCTGTTCGGCGGTGCCGAAGGCCGTGGCATAGGCCGGCGAGACCGGGCAGTAGGGAATGCCGGCGTACATGCAGGCGAGCGCCATCATGCCGTGCTCCAGGCTGTTCTCGCTGAGCACCAGCACCGGCCGCTCGGCATTCAGGCCGCGGTCGAGCAGGCCTTGGCCGATGCGCCGTGCCGCGTCAAGCGCCTGGGCATAGCTCAGGTGCTGCCAGTCGCCAGTGCCGCCACCTGGCAGCGCGGCGCGCCGTGCCAGAAAGCTGCGGTCGGGCGCCACTTCGGCCCAGTGCACCAGGAAGTCGGTCACGCGCCGGGCATAGGCGCCCAGCGGCTGCTCGGCTTCGAGATAGCGCGCGCCGCCGGCA